>JANNQZ010000175.1:0-5076 GCA_031401015.1 Chloroflexota bacterium
CTCTCCGCCTGCACGAGCGCGTGTTTGACCACCTGCTTGAGGGCCGCAGCGAACGGCACGCCAAGTCGCTGCTCGTACAGCGAAGTCGGCATGATCTTGTAGAAGTCGAAATAGGAGCCACTTCCGCAGGTGACGTAGTCCATCAACCGACGTTCGTCGTGCCAGGCGACGACCTCGGCCAGCTCGGCCAGCGACATCGAGGCGTCCGAGTCGGGGTCCGCGCTGACCGCGAGCCCGACGATGAAATCGTCACCCCAACGCGCCCGGATCCCGCGCAAGATCTCCGCCGAGAATCGGGTCCGGTTCTCCAGGGAGCCGCCCCACTCGTCCGTGCGCCGGTTCGACCAAGGGGTCCAGAACTGGTCGACGACCGCGTGGTAGGCCGCGAATAGCTCGATCCCGTCAAAACCACTCTCCCGCGCACGCCTGGCTGCGGCCACGAAGCCGGCGATCAGCTCCTCGATTTCCCCGGCAGTCATGGCGTGGCCGCCGTCCGCATCGTGATACGACGGCAGCCCCGACGGCGACCAGTTCGGGGCGAACGAGTTGTCCGCGTCGCCATGCTGGCCCACGTGATAGAGCTGCTGGATCATCACGATGTCCGGGTTCGCGTCGCGGCAGGCGTCGGTCAGCCGCCGAAAGGCCGGGATGACACTGTCGTCGCCATGGCGGAAGTTGCCGCGGGTCAGGACGCCGGTGCGGTGGGTCGGGATCGGCTCGACGACGATCATCCCGGCGCCCCCGAGCGCGCGCTCGCGGTAGTAGCCGATATGGCGCTCCCCGGGCAGCCCGTCGACGGCCATGTTCGCGGTATGCGCCCCGAAGTTGATCCGGCTGCGGAGCGTCTTGTGGCGGAGCTGCAGCGGCTCGAACACAAACGGGAACGGCGTCAACGCCGTCACCGGCGCGGGGCTCCCGCCCTCACTCCGGACGACGCCGGGCGCTGAGCTTGGCTGAGCGACGGAGACGCCCTCGATGGAGCACGTAGCGGGCCACCACCCGGAGGGTCGAGAGCCCATACACCACGCTCCGCCGGAACCCGACCGAGGAGGCTTCCTCGAAGTAGCGCGTCGGCACCGCGATCTCGCCGATCCGGCCGGCCATCCGGGCCGCCACGACCTGCGCGATCAGTTCCTGGTCGAACACGAAGTCGTCACTGTTGAGCTGATAGGGCACGGTCTCCAGCAGCCGCCGGCTGTAGGCGCGCAGGCCGGTGTGGTACTCGGACAAGCGCAGGCCAAACGCCAGGTTCTCCAGCACGGTCAGGAAGCGGTTGCTGACGTACTTCCAGCGCGGCATGCCGCCCGCCAGAGGGTCACCCAGGAATCGGCTGCCCAGCATCAGGTCGCGCGAGCCGTCCGCGATCGGGGCGATCAGGGCGGGGATCCTGGTGGCGTCGTACTGGTAGTCCGGGTGGAGCATGACCACGATGTCGGCGCCGGCAGCCAGGGCGGCGTCGTAACACGTCTTCTGGTTCCCGCCGTAACCGCGGTTCTGCGAATGGATGATGACGTCGAGGCCGAGCTGGCCGGCGATCTCGACCGTCCGGTCATGGGACACGTCGTCGACCAGGATGATCCTGTGCACGAGGTCGTGCGGGATGTCCGCATACGTTCGCTCAAGGGTCTGCGCGGCGTTGTAGGCGGGCATCACGATGACCACGCTGGGGCCCGATCCTGGCGCTGGCTGGGTCGCCACGGCCACAGGGTACCGGAGCGCTGACGTCACAGGATCGTCACGCCGCCTGTGCGAGGATACCGCTCAGCATTCAGCCGCAACAGGGATCAGATTTCGATGTTCGAGCGACTCTTCGGGAACAAGGACACCGACTCCGCCGTGATGGACCGGATCCCGCCGGGCCAATACCGGACCGAGAAGTTCCCGGTCCTCCATTACGGCTCGGTGCCGCGGACGGACCTGGCGACCTGGGACTTTCGCGTGTGGGGCGAGGTCGATTCGCCGTTCACGCTGACCTGGACGCAGTTCAAGGCGCTGCCGCGCAAGACGGTGCACACGGATATCCACTGCGTGACCCGCTGGAGCAAGCTCGACACCACGTGGGAGGGTGTCTCGATCCAGGCGATCCTCGAAGCGGCCGGCGTGCGACCGAATGTGACCCACGTGGTCTCCCACGCGGAGCAGGGCTACACGGCCAATCTGCCGCTCGTGATCCTTGACGATGAGGACGTGCTGCTGGCGGATACCTTTGGTGGCGAGCCACTCGAGCTTGAGCATGGGTACCCGCTCCGGCTGCTCGTGCCAAAGCGTTACTTCTGGAAGAGCAGCAAGTGGATCCGCGGCCTTGAGTTCCTCGACCACGACCAGCTCGGCTTCTGGGAGCGCTACGGCTACCACAACGACGCCGACCCCTGGAAGGAAGAACGCTTCAGCGAATAGCCAGTCGGCCTCAGCTTCGGCGCGGTCCGTCCTCGCCGTCGAGCCGACCTATTCCGGCGGAGCTTCCTCGGTGGGCATCTTGAGGCGGTTCGTGAACGCCTTGCCGTTCACCTTGCCCGGTCCGATCTGACGGGGGAAGTTCGGCGAGTACTGGTCCTCCTGGTCGACCTGGCCGCCCTTGCCGTTCCAGGCTTTGTCGTCCTCATCGAAACTCTTGACGGAAGCGGGCCAGTCCACGTAGCGGCGGACGAGTTGTGCCGCATCCGCCGACTTGTAGACCTTTCCCTTCCCGTACTGGTAGCTCATGAGGATCCGGTCGAGCATCGGCTGCATCTTGTCGGCGTACAGATCCCGGGATTTGGCGACATGCAGCCGCTCGTGCCGATCCAGGCCGGCGGCGGCCTTGTCCGTGACGTACCAGCCGTTGCCCTGGTCGCCGGCGTCGCTCGAGACGTAATCCCGCTTCACGGTGACCGTACCGGTGCCATCCCTGACCCAGGCGTCGGCGTTCGCGAACGCGCCGCCCCAGCTGGTTTCGATCTCCGGACTGACCAGCTCGGCACTCCCTGACTCCTGGTTCCCGTGCGGACCGGCACCGGCGCCGCCGCCCCACGCGGCCTTGCCGGTCCTGCCGCCGCCGATGAAAACGCGCGGCCGAAGGTCCTCGGTGCCGGGGTCGACGTCGCCACCCTCGCGGTCGAGGCCCTGCTCCTCAGCCTCGCCGAAGGCGATGGTGTTGCGGCGCCCCCGGTCGACGAAGGCTCCGGCCAGCGGCGGTGCGCCCGACGGCGTGCCGAACCCGGCCACTGGTTGACCACCCCCACCGATCGCCACCTGCTCCTCGGAGAGCGACATGGCCTCACCTTCCGCCCGTTTCTCGGCACGCTGCGTCTTCGTGGGTGACTGGCCCTCGGCAAGAGCCGGTACATCCCCGAGGAGGTCGGATGGTGCCGGTGCCGGTTGGAGCGGCGGGGCCGCCTCCTCGCGCTCCGCCGGCTGCGGTGGAGCCGCCGCGGGAGCAGCCGGAGATCCGTACCGCCGGAGTAGCTGCACCACGGCCGTGTTTCCGGCGGTTCTCTGGAGGCCGAGGACCGCGACGGCCAGACCGCCTCCGCCGGTCGCCGAGCCAATATCCTGACCGGCGCTCCGTTCCCGGGCCTGATCGCGGTCGCCGTCCCGTTGGGTCGGGGCATGCGCCGCCGCGTAGCCGCTGGTCATGTCGAGAATTCAACGTCCATGGTGAAGCCATGCTGGCAACAGCCGCGATGCCCGTCAACGATCGCCACAGAATCTGCCCGAACAGGCAGGCTCCGTCCGGCCGCCGGTCCGCATGCGTCGGGTCGTCAGTCCGCGTCGGCCGAGCGTGCGGGCTCCTGGACCATGACCAGGCGCTCGACGGCCTGCCGTTCCACGCGGCCGGGAAATGGATCCATGCTCAGCCTCTCAGCTTCGGCGCGACCCGTTGCTCATCGCCTGATCGGGGACACTCAACCGCAGGCGCAGCCCGAGAAGCAGGACCTCGCGATCAAGCAGCCTGACCAGCTCCTCGAGCCGCTGGACCGTCGTGCCCGCCTCGAGGAGTCGCTGGCGACGCGGCAGTTCGATCTGGATGATCCCCGACAGCAGGTACGACAACACGGTCGGATCGTCCGGGATGGCGAGACCAGTGACGATTTGCCCGTCGCCCAGGGTGGACACTTCGGGTGCGTCGGACGCCGTCGCGCCGAACGTCCCGCCCGGCGGTAGCGCGTCATCGGTGGCATCGGTCTCGGGGCCGTCGACTTCGATCTGGATGTCCAGGGCGTCCCCCGATTCGCCTTCGCGAGTCCGCATCAATTCGAGGTAGCGCACGAACTTGCGGATGGCGGTGGCGGCGAGGCGTACCGCTCGGGGATCATCGCCGACATCGTCCTCCAGCGGGGTGACGTCGGCCACGATATAGGGCGCGCGCGACAGATCAACCGTGCGGATGGCGAACCGTCCGGTGGCGGCCGCCAGGAGGTCGTAGCGGCCATCCGGGTAGCGGCCGGCTTTGCGGATCTCCACCAGCGCCCCGACGCCGGCCAGGGCGAGTCGGTCACCCGCGCCAACCTCCCTGCCATCGCGGATCAGGACGATCCCAAATGGCGCGCCCGTCTCCAGACAGTGGCGGGTCATCGCCCGGTAGCGCTCCTCAAAGATGTGGAGCGGAACCACGATCCCAGGACACAGGACCGTGTGAAGGGGAAAGAGCGGAATCTCCATCGAACAATCGCCTTTGCTCTCCCTGCCTGGCCGGAACAACGGCGGGTGGACTGGTCCGGACGATACCGCTGCGCACAACCATGGCATGACCGGCCAGCCGAGCTTCATGGGTCCTGGGTCCGGGCGCGCCGGCCCAATGGTATGGCGTCCCGGGTGACATGGATAGAGCCGCCGGCGGGCCGGCGGCTCAGGATCTGTCCGGTGCGCCGCTCCGGAGACTCTCTACGTGCGCCCCTGTGTCAGTGCGAGCAGCCCTTCGGAGCGCCCCCATCGTCGGCGGTCCGGAAGCTGGAGCCGCAGCCGCAGGCGGAGACGGCGTTCGGGTTGTTGACCGTGAAGCCGGCCCCCATCAGCGTGTCGACGTAATCGATCTGGGCACCCTTGAGCAGGTCGACGCTCTGGCCGTCCACGTACACCTTGATCCCGCTCGCGAAC
>JANNQZ010000176.1:0-6040 GCA_031401015.1 Chloroflexota bacterium
GATGACCAATCAAGGCTGACCATCAAAAATGGAAATGGAATTGAATTTTCAAGTCCTGCGATCAAGGACGCAACCAGCCGCTTTTCATTTGCGTTGCGCAATAAATTGCCCATGCCGCCGCCGTCGCCGCGGCTCGCTCGCGCGCGGGGTGGGTCTGGCCGCGTTCCTGGCGTTTGTCGGTGGCTGCGCATTCGCCGCCTTCGCCGTGACGACTGATACGTTTGGGGCGGGCGATCTGTTCGAGCGCGCCGTGGACAGGATCGATCGATTCATCGCGGGCCCGGTGCCGGACCGCCCGACCGATGGCACGGTCCTCGTCACCGCGCCGCCAGCCACTCCGGGCGCGACGGTCCTCCCATCACTCGCCCCGGGCGGGAGCCTCGCCCCGGGCCCGAGCGCGGATCCCGCCACGGGCGTGCCTTCGCCGCCACCGTCTCCGGTCCGCGGGCCGGTCGATGTCGACATCGTCAGCGATCATCAGGCGGTCTTCGCCCACGAGGTCAAGGACACCTGGTGCGCTCCGGCAGGCGTCCAGATGACCCTGGCCGTGCTGGGATTGGCGGACACGTCCGATGCGTTCCAACGCGAACTTCAGGGCCGCGTCAAGGCGTGGGAGAGCTTCGGCGACAGCCACAACGGCAAGTGGGGCCCATCGGCGATGGTCCTGGCGCTCGAGGCGTATGGGGCGACCGGCTACGAGGTCCGGGGCTACGAGACCCGCGAGCATGCGTTGCACGACGCCGCCGTCGCGATCCAGGCGACGAGTTCGCCGGCCATTCTCCTCGCCTGGCGGGGCGCGCACACCTGGGTCATGACGGGGTTCCGCGCGGATGCGGACCCGATGCAGTTTGCCGATGCGGTGGTCGAAGGTGCCTACATCCTCGACCCGTGGTACCCGTGGGTCTCGAGCATCTGGGGTGCATCCGATCCGCCCGGCACCTTCCAGGATGCGGCCGAAATGGAGCGTAACTTCCTCCGCTGGAAGCGTCCGGAGGGGCTCTATCCGGAACGCGACGGCCTGTTCATCGTCGTGGTGCCAACGGTCGTGGTCAGCCCGGCGAACTGACCGGGATGGCCTGCAGGCCTCGGACCCGCCGGACGAGGAAGATGGCCAGCAGCAGGTCCTTGGCCGCCAGGCCGGCCGCGTAGCCAAGGGGGATGGCCAGGATCCCCACGGGCACCACGAGCGCCGATGAGACGACGATCACCACACCGAGGGCGACGAACGACGAGGCTGCCTGACGCAACGTGTCGTGCGTCGCGTAGAGGCCACGGGACAGCGGGTACGCCAGGGCATCGAACGGGATCGACAGCGCGAAGGCCGTCACGACGGCCGCGGTCCGGGCGACGTCGTCTGACCCGAAGCGCCCGCCACCGAGCAGCAGGTTGACGAGTGTCCCGGAGACGACGAACAGGCCGGCGGCCGCCACGGTCGTGAGGACGGCAATCGTGGCCAGGTTCCGTGCCAGGACCGCGCGGAAGGTGGCCGCATCGCCGGCGGCGAAGGCCGCCGACAGCGTGGGAAAGATCGCCAGCGAGAACGGTGCCCCAATGAGCAGGATGGGGACCACCTGGTAGTCCGACGCGAAGTTGAACGAGGTGACGCTCCCGGCGCCCAGCCCGGTGGCCATCACCGTGAACCAGGTCAGCATCAACAACTCGATCGGGTGGCTGGCCATGCGCGGGAGCATCAACCGGACGAACTCGCGGAACGATGCGGCGCGAACGTCAAACGCGGGCCGGATTCGAAAGCTCGTCCGCAGCGCCCCCGCCGTCCGGACGGCCAGGTGGGCCGCGGCCCCGCCGACGGCACCCCACGCCGTGGCCGCGATACCGAACCGCTCGGCGAAGAGGACGGTTCCGACCACGATCCCGCCGGTGTACAGGATCGGCGCGAACGCGTACCACGCGAACCGCCGATGCGCCACCAGGATCTCGCCGAGCGCGAATGAGGCCGCAAACAGGATCTGGGCCAGGCAGTTGATCCGCAGCAGATCGACATACAGCGTCTGCGTCGCGGGGTCGAAGCCCGTCAGCCCTGCACCGATCCAGGGAGCCAGCAGAAAGATCAGGGCGCTGGCGATCGACATCACCCCGATCGCCGCGGTCAGCACCGTTCGGCCAAACCGGTTGGCCGCCTCGTCGTCATGGGCGCGGAGGCTGGTGTAGATCGGGACGAACGGCGCGGTCAGCCCGGCGGCTACCAGGACATCGAGGGCGATCTCCGGGATCCGGAAGGCCGCGTAGTAGGCATCCAGCTCGGGGCCTGCCCCAAACGTATTGGCGAAGACCCGATTGCGCACGACGCCGATTGCGAAGTAGCCGAGCGACAGGACCGATAGGACGAGCGCCCCGCGCGGAAACACCCGATCGACGAGGCGACGAATGGCCGTCAAGGGATGGGTGGGCTGGCGGTCACGTATCCGCGGACGAACGAGGTAGGTCGCCAGCGACGGTCGGGCGGCCCGGCCACCGCGTCTACTCGGTCGGGCTGGTCGGCCATCGCCCGGACATGATACGTGCGAGTCGTGCGTGGACGACATGGCGCCGCGGCGTCGTGCAGTCGTCGAGGGGCAGCGGGGGAGTATCCTTGGCCTGTTGCGCGCCGCCGAGCGTGCCGGCTGGAGATGTGGATGCCCAACAAGAAAGATGGACTCGAGAACCTGCTGACCCGCGCGGAGAGCGCCGACCCAGCGAACCGGATCGACCTTCGGGACGCGATCGCCGCGCATGGTGCAGCCGCAATCGAAGCGGTCACCCCATGGCTCAAGGTCCCGACTCTCGCCGCGTTTGCCGTCCGGGTGATCGCCCGCGCGGGCGTCACGGGCGAGCGCGAAGCCGCACAGGCGGCCCTCCGCGCAGCCCGCCGACGGATGGATGCCCAGCTTCGTGCCGATGCCGACTGGGCCCTTGGCGTGCTCAAGGTGGCACCGATCGGACCACCGCCGGTCGCGACCGTGGCGAACACGCTGCCGAGGCGGGCCGAGGCGCCACGCTACGCCGCCGGAACGCGTCCGCTGCGCAGCCGGCCGAGGTCGGGTCTGACCGCCTCATAACGTGCGGCGGGCCCGTCGTCCGGCTCAGGACTAGTTCTCGGTGGCGTCGCGTCGCTCGGTGTCGGCCAGCTTTCGGCGACTCGCTTCGCGCGTTTTCATGAGGCCGTCGCCGGCCACGGGCCTCGCCTCCGGCCCTGGCGTCTTGGAACGTGGGGTCCGTCCAGCGGATCGTGCGCTTGCTCGAGCCTCGCTTCGGGCAGCCATGCGACTGGCGATGGTGGCTTCGTAGCCCTGCTCGGTCGGCAGGTAGTAGCGCCGGGCCACGATCGCGTCGGGCAGATATTGCTGCTCCACGTCGGCGCCCTCGAATTCGTGCCCGTAGTGGTAACCGACACCGATGCCGCGCGGCTTCATGCCCACCGTGCGGAGCGCTGCGCAGGTGGAGCGGGACCGGGAGCGCGCCACCTGCTTCCACGTCTGACACCGCCGCCCAGTAGGCGGCGCCTGACCGGTTGGACTTCGGGGCGCGTGGGGCCGCGGGCCGATTCCGTCAGACGTGGCGAGGGCTGTGCTCGGCGTCAGCTGCTCACCTTGTACAGCCGCCAGCGCTCGGGAACGCCTTTGAGTTCGTGCTCACCTGTGTCCTCGAAGACAAGTCCCGAGCCGGCCGTTAGGTCCTTCACGGTCGAACTGACGAGGACCTCCGACGGCCCGGCCAGCGCCGCGATCCGGGCGCCGATGTGAACGGCGATCCCGCCGACCTTGCCATTGACCGCCTCGACCTCACCGGTGTGGACGCCGGCCCGGATCCCCAGGCCGAGATCCCGGATCCGGGATCCGATCGCCTGTGCGCAGTGGACCGCGCGAGCCGGCCCGTCGAAGGTCGCAAAGAATCCGTCGCCGGCGGTATCGACCTCGGTGCCCGAGAAGCGAATCAGCTCGCCCCGGACGATCGCGTGGTGCGCCGCGATCAGGTCGCGCCAGGCTGCATCACCGATCTCGGCGGCCCGGGCGGTGGCGCCCACGATGTCCGTGAACAGGACGGTCGCGAGCCGGCGCGACGTCCGTACCTGGGCACCGTCGAGTCCGGCGATGAAGCCCTCGAGCGCGTCGATGATCGGCGCGATAGGCCCAGCCGAGCACTCGTGGTCCATACCGGGCAGTTCCACGACGGTCGCCCCGTGGATGAGCGCCGCGGAGCTCCGCATGTCGTCGACCGGTACGGAGCTGTCGCCAGGTCGGTACATGGCCAGGGTCGGGACGGAGATCGCCGGGAGAACGTCACGGATGTCCAGCGCCATCTGGACCTCGACCATCGGGCGGAATGAGCCCGGCGACCAGGCGCTCCGATGCAGTCTAGCCATCCACGCGAGGTGGTCTGGGTCTCCGGCGCGGCTCGGCTGGACGTCGCGGACTTCGTTTAGCGCCGCTTCGATGGAGCCGAAATGGGATGCGGTCCATTCGAGATACGTTTGCCATTCCTGCAGGTGTCGCCCGGCCAGGTGCGTCCACATGGCGTAGGTCGCTAGACCCCGGACGCGGTCCGGGTGTGATGCCGCATAGAGGCATGCCAGCTGAGCAGCGGCATTCGACCCAAAGAGGATGGGTCGGGTGACGCCGGCCGCGTCCATGACCGCCCCAAGATCCTCGACCAAGACCTCGACCGGAGGGGCCTCTCCGGGCGTGAAGCGATCGGACAGCCCGATCCCGCGTCGATCGAGCATGACCACGCGGCCCAGTCCCGCCAGATGCTGGAACCAGTCCACGTACTGGGCGCTCTCCCACATCAGGTCCAGGTGGGTGATGTTGCCCGACATGAAGACGATGTCATAGCGTCCTGTCCCGAACGCCTGATAGGCGATCGACGCGCCGTCCGAGGCGCTGGCATAGTGGACGTCCGGTCGCTCCATCACGAGCCCTCCGCTTCGGGATCCGAGCCCGCGTCGCGTTTCTCCGTTTCGGCGAGCTTCTTTCGGTTGATCTCGCGGGTCTTCATGATCGAGTCGCCGGAGTGCGGCTTCACTTCGGGGGCAGCCAACGTGGAGCGCGGCGTCCGGCCGGCGGCCTTTGCGGCCGCTCGGGCTTCCGCTCGGGCCGTCATCCGGGCGGCCAGCGTGGCCTCGTAGCCCTGGTCCGTGGGCAGGTAGTAACGGCGTGCCGCGAGCGCGTCCGGCAGGTACTGCTGCTCGACGTCGGCGTCTTCGAAGTCGTGCGAGTAGCGATACCCGACGCCGATGCCGTGCTGCTTCATCCCGCGATGGGCCGCGTTCCGAAGGTGGAGGGGCACCGGGAGCGCACCGCTGGCCTCGACGTCCGAGACGGCCGCCCAGTACGCCTGCCCTGACCGGTTGGACTTGGGTGCCGTGGCGATATAGGTCGTCGCCTGGGCCAGGGCGTACTGCGCTTCCGGCAGCCCGATCCAATCGAGCGCCTGACCGGCCGCGATGGCGACCTGGAGCGCCCGCGGGTCCGCGTTGCCGACGTCCTCCGAAGCGCTGATGATGAGTCGCCTCGCGATGAACTTGGGGTCCTCGCCGGCCGCGATCATGGCGGCCAACCAGTAGAGCGCCGCATCCGGATCGTTGCCGCGCAGGCTCTTGATGAAGGCGCTGACCGTGTCGTAGTGGCCGTCACCGGCCCGGTCGTAGCCGAGGATGCGTTGCTGCGCGGCGGCCTCCACGTCCTCCAGTCGCGGCGCGACGTGCCCGTCGGAATCGCGGACATCCTCGTCCTCCGCCTGGGCGGTCGCGCCTTCGAGGACATTCAGGGCTGTCCGGGCGTCGCCGCCGGCGAGCGAGACGAGGTGCTTGAACGCGTCGTCGCTTAGTGCGACCCCGCCTGGCGGACCGAGCGGACCGGCCAGTCCGCGTTCCGGGTCGTCCATGGCGCGCCGCACGACGGCCGCCACGTCGTCATCGATCAACGGCTCGAGGCGCCAGACGCGCATCCTCGAGAGGAGCGCGGCGTTGACTTCGAAGTAGGGGTTCTCGGTTGTAGTTGCAGTCACGATCACTGTTCCGTCTTCCACGTATGGAAGCAGGGCG
>JANNQZ010000177.1:0-2646 GCA_031401015.1 Chloroflexota bacterium
CGGGCGATGGGCGACACCAAGCCCGAGGCGATCCGCGCCCTGCGCCGCCGGATCAGCGACGAGGTCTTCCGCCGGATGCGTCTCGACGGGTCTCGGGCCGCGAGCAACCCGGGTCTGACCGTCGCCGCTTGACATAGGAGCATCTCGTGGTCCTGCTCGAAATCGACACATCGCTGTCGAATCTGTCGGCGGACCACGTTCATTCGTGCGGAAAGCGGTACTGCGGGTGCCGGGGGCGGGTCAACTCCTCGATGCGCCGCGGCCTGCGAGGGGCTCAGGCCCCGGCTACGAGTGGCTCGACCTCGCGGCTGAAGCGTTCCGCGCTGGCGACCAGGTTGGCCGGGTCGCTCCCGAACCAGAGCGCTAGATGGGTGACGCCGAGCCTGCCAAACGCCTTGATCTCGGCTGCGATCGCCTCGGGGGTGCCGCGCATGGCGTATTCGGTAGCTGGGGCCCCGTCGAATTCGACGCTCACGCGTGCGGACAGCCAGGGCATCGGCCGGCCGGCGGCCTCGGCGGCCGCTCGCAGGATCGGCAGGCGCTCCGCGTATTCGGTGGGGCCGGCCGAGCTCGAGTGGTATCCGTCGGCCATCGCTCCCGTGCGCTTGAGGGCGCGCTCGACATCCGCGCCGATCACGATCGGCAGGTTGGCGCCCTGGATCGGAAGCGGGCCGAAGACGAAGTCCTCGATCACGTGGAACCGACCCCGGAAGGGCTCGGTCGCTCCCGACCAGAGGTGGCGCCAGAGGCGGATGGTCTCCTCGAGATAGGCGCCCCGGACGTGGAACCGATCCTCGGCAGCGAGGTTCCCGAATTCGACGCTGTTCCAGCCGACGCCGACGCCGGCGATGACCCGGCCGCCGCTCAGGGAGTCGAGGGTGGCAAGCTCCTTGGCCAGCAGGACCGCATTTCGCTGCGGCACGACGATGACGCTGGTCCCGAGTCGGAGACCGGGATGGCGTGCGCCGACCCAGGCGAGGGTCAGGATCGCGTCGTACACGTTTCCGTAGGTCTCGGCGTGTTCTTGCGGCACGAGGACGTGGTCGGTCGTCCAGACAGTGGACCAGCCAAGGCGTTCGGTAACCTCGGCGGCGGCCTCGATCGCTTCGGGCGACGCACCATCGCGGAAATTGGGGAGACACAGCCCGAAGTCCATCGTGCCGCGGATGGTATCCGGGCAGACGCCCGCCGCGCGGTCAGCGGCCATCCGTGTCGCGGACGGCCAGCAGCTCGTCGCTGAGCGCCGGCCACGCGTCCAGCGCCCATGGTCCAAACGCGAGATCGGTCAGAACGACGAGCGCCAGATCCGCCACTCGATCCACCCAGACGAACGTGCCGGATCCACCGAAGTGCCCGAATGCTTCCGGGCTGTTGAGCGTGCCCATCCAGTGCGGGACCTTGGCGCCGTGGAGCTCGAAGCCGAGGCCCCAATCGCATGGATCGAACCGGCCAACGCCGGGAACGACGCCCGGGAGACCTGCGAAAGCGACACGCGTGGCGATCTCCAGGGGCGCGGCCGTCAGCAGCGTCGGGCGCAAGAGCTCCCGGGCGAATGCGACGAGATCGTGCAACGGCCCCTGGAGCCCCTCCGACGGCCGCCCGACGAGCCTGGTACTGGCCATGCCCAGTGGATCGAGAATCCAGTCGGCGAGGGCTCGGTCAAAGGCGACGCCGGCACGTTCGGCCACCAGGGCGCCAAGGGCGTCGAACGCCGGGTTCGAATAGATCCGGCGCGTTCCCGGGCGGGCGAGGATCGCGTCACCTTCGAATCCCAGACCGGAGGCATGCGCCAGGAGATGACGGACCGTGGCGCCCGGCGGGCCGGCCGGCTCGTCCAGATCGAGCAACCCGCGCTCGGCGGCGATCAGCACAGCCAACGCCGTCAGCGGTTTGGTCACCGATGCCCAGCGGTAATGGTGCGTGGGATCGCCGCGCAAGGCCACGAGGCCCTTGGGCTCGATGACGGCGGCCGACGCGTGCTCGGCGCCCCACGTGTCGATCGCTTCGAGGGCGGCGGCGTACCCGGTTCCGACCGTCACGGCACCGTCATCCGTCGTGCGTACACTCGCGCCATGAAGTTCTTCACCTCGCGTCAATCGTCCGTCCCCTCCCCTGCTGAAGCTCTCCCCGGGCGACCCGATCCCATCATGACGCCCGGTCGCCACACGGTCCTTGGCACGCCCCTCGCCGGACAGTGGCCCGAGGGCACGCGCACGGCGGTCTTCGGCCTCGGCTGTTTCTGGGGCGCGGAGAAGGCGTTCTGGCAGATGCCGGGCGTCGTCACGACGGCCGTCGGCTATGCCGGTGGCACGACGCCTAACCCGACCTACCAGGAGGCCTGTTCCGGTCGCACCGGCCAGGCCGAGGTCGTCCTCGTCGCCTACGACCCGGCGCGGGTCTCGTACGAGGAGCTGCTCAAGACGTTCTGGGAGCACCACGACCCGACCCAGGGGATGCGCCAGGGCAACGACATGGGCACCCAATACCGGTCGATCATTCTTGCCGCCGACGACGGTCAGAGAACTGCAGCCGAGGCATCACGAGACATGTACCAGCAGCGGCTCTCCGCGGCAGGCTACGGCCCGATCACCACCGAGATCGCCCCGGCCAGTCCGTTCTACTACGCCGAGGACTACCACCAGCAGT
>JANNQZ010000178.1:0-1815 GCA_031401015.1 Chloroflexota bacterium
CGTAGGTGAAACTCATCCCGAACATCGAGTAGCCGCGTACGGTCGCGATGCCAGGTGTGCTCTGCAGGGCACGAACGAGCGGATACGTGATCTGGTCCTCGACCAGGTCGGGGCTGCGCCCCATCCACTCGGTGTAGATGATGACCTGCGGGTCGGAGAGGTCCGGCAGCGCATCGAGTGGGGTCTTCCGGACGGAGTCGACGGCCCACAGGGCGAGCACCAACACCGCACCAAAGACGAGCCACTTGTGACGGACCGACAGCTCGATAATGCGTTCGACCATGGCCGTTACTTCTGATGGCCGGCGTGCGGGTCTGTCGCAGGGGCCGCCGGGGCCTTCTGGGGCGCCTCTGGGGCCCCGTGGCCGCTGTGCCCGCCGGCGCCGCCCGTGGCGCGCAGCCGGCTCTCTGAATCGAGCAGAAACACGCCCGCGGCGATGATCCGTTCGCCTGCCTCGAGACCGGTACGGACTTCGACGCGATCCGCCAGTTGCACGCCGAGCGTCACGGCGCGCGGCTCGAATCGATCGCCGGCGGCAACGAACACGTGCTGCTGGACGCCGGTGTCGACCACGGCATCACGCGGGACGGTGATCACCTGCGGCCCGGCCGATTCAAAGGCCGCAGTGCCGTACAGGCCCGGCCTGAGCCCGCCGCCAGTATTGGCCGCCGAGAAGCGGACCCTCAACGTACGGGTGCGGTCGGTCAGCGTGGGATAGAGGAAATCGACTCGTGCCGGGAACGGCTGACGACCCGACGCGGGGAAGTCGAGTTGTGCGGTCGCGCCGACGCGAATGCCAGGAATGTTCGCCTCCGGCACCTCGGCGAGCACCCAGACGCGCGACAGATCCGCAATGGTGAGCAGCGTCGTTGACGGATCGACGGACGTGCCCACGGTGACCCCACGATTCACGACGACGCCGCTCCGTGGGGCCACAACCGCGACGAGCCGGCTCGGTTCACCGGTCTGCTCGATCGCGTCGATGTCCGCCGGTGTCATCCCGAGCACGGTGAGCCGCGTCCGCCCGCCGGCGACCACCACGCTCGCGATCCCTGAGGCGGCGGTGTTCTTGCGCGCCGCCAGGTATTCGGTCTGCGACGACAGCAGTTCCTGGGAGAAAATGCGTGCGAGCGGCTGACCCGCCTGGACCATCTCGCCGGTCGTGTTGACGTCGAGCTGTTCGACCCATCCCGCCACGCGCGTGTGCACGTGGGACATTCTCGATTCGTCTGGAACGATCGTCGCCACCGCGCGCACCGACTGCGTCAGTGACTCGCGTCCGACCACCTCCAGACGAATACCCAGCTCCTGGAGCGTGGCCGCGTTGACGTCCACGGGGACTCGGTCATGCGTGGAGGGGGTGTCGGCAGCTGGGGGCATCGCCGAACCCGTCGGCGGAGCCGCCTCCCGGCGTTCGGGAGCGAACGGCCACGCCTCGCGCGTGTGCTGCACCCACAAGGCGCCGCTGAACACCGCAGCCGTCGCGATGGCGGACGCAATGGGAGCGGCGAGACGTCGAGGCCGAGCCGTCATGGGATCACCCCCTCATACGACCCGATGGCGCGCCCGAGACGCGCCCATGCGAGGCCCAGTGCGGTATCCGCCGCGATCAGGTCGGCCTGAACGAGCCAGAGCGCCTGCATGGCTTCGATCACGCTGACGAGCGGCAACTGACCCGACGTGTACGCGGCGACGGCCGGTTCGATGGCCATGCGTGCGCGCGGCAGCACATCGCTGGCGAGCGCCGTCTGACGATCGCGCGCGGCCTGTAGCTGGCGGACCGCGACCGCGGCGTCCCCCTCGATCATTCGTGTC
>JANNQZ010000179.1:0-1577 GCA_031401015.1 Chloroflexota bacterium
CGGTGTCCGGCAGGACGATGCCGCTCTTGGTCATCTCCTCACGGGCGCTCGGCTTGACGACCACGCGATCGCCGAGAGGGCGCAGCTTGGTCGAGATCGGAGCGGCTTTCGTCGCACTCGCAGTGGCTTTGGCCAACGTGCATTCCTCCTGTGACGGCCAGAGCCGACCGCCGGGCTTCGATTTGCGGGACTGCCACTCGGCCGGGTTTGAGCCGAAGTTCTGACGTTCCCTTGAACCTCGATGTCGGCACCGCGAGGGCCATCCGAACCTCCGGCCGGTGATCCCGGCGCCGGTCGGACTCGGCGGGTTGCGATGCTGGCACTCTCGGGGTACGAGTGCCAAACGGAGAGTACCGAACTGGGGGCGTGATTGTCAACCCGGCCCCCTCGCGTCAGCCGGGGCCCCACCAGCCGTCAGCCTGCCGCGCCGGCCGATGGGATGACCGCGCGACCGCCCCGCGGAAATGCCCGGTCGTACGCCGCGACGAGGCCGGCAGTTACGGTGTCCAGCGAGGCACCGCGCTGCTCGGCCAGCCAGCCCGCCGTGATGGCGACCCATTCGGGTTCGTTGCGCTTGCGCGGAGCACCGGGTGGGGAGAGGAACGGTGAATCGGTCTCGATCAGGAGGCGCTCCGGTGGGACGAGGGCAGCCGCTTCGGCGGAGGCCTCCTCGCCGGTCCGGAACACGAGCCCCGAAAAGCTGACGGCGAGACCCATGTCGATGACGGTCCTGGTGTAATCCAACGGTCCGGAATAGGAGTGGATGACGGCCGGTGGTCGATCGCCGAACGCGCCAGCCCAGCTGGCACCACCGATCCCGGCGTGGCGGAGTTCCTCGGCCAGGGCGTCCTGCGCATCGCGCCGATCCGGACTCGATCGGCAGTGAAGGATGGCCGGCTTGCCGGTCTCGAGCGCCAGCTGGAGATTGCGCCGCAGGTTGGTGCGCTGGTCCTCGATTGGGCTGAACACGCGGTCATAGTCGAGGCCTGTCTCGCCAATCGCGACAACGCGCGCGTCGGCGGCCCAGCGCTCAATCCGGGCCCAGCCCCCGGCATCAACCCTGGCTGCGTCGTGTGGATGGACACCGACGGCCGAGTCGAGCCACGGGTAGCGGTCGACCAGGCCAAGGGCACGCTCGCTCGACGCAAGATTCCAGCCCGGAACGAGGATCCGCTCAACGCCCGCCAGCCTGGCGCCACCGAGGACCAGGTCCACGTCACCGTCGAATCGGTCCGCATTGAGGTGGCAGTGGCTATCGATCAGGGGCACCGGCGCATGGTACGTGGCGGTGATCGCCGACGGTGCTTCGGGCCTCGTGCTCGGGATCGCGGCCGTTACTCCGGCGGTGGGTCCGCCTCGAGGCGTGGGAAGAGTGGCTCTGCCGTGGCAACCCGGCCGGCCTCCGTCGCATAGGCCCCCCAGACCAGTTCGTCGAGCACGGATGGGCCGCCATTGCCCTCCGCCCCATAGCGGTAGGCGTATCCCAGCTGCGCCATGACACGGGGCGCCGTGCCGGGCATGAATGGCGCAACCGCCAGGCCGATCAGCCGGCACATCTCGAGCAGGTCGCCGAGCAC
>JANNQZ010000180.1:0-3808 GCA_031401015.1 Chloroflexota bacterium
GTCTCCGTCGGGTCGCAGGATTGCACCGACCGCCCCGACCGCCCCGACCGCCCGGATCGCCCGGACGAGCCAGATCTGCCAGGACCCAGCCGCGCACGAGGCCCAATGTTCCGACCCGTCACCACAAAGCCCGACTTTGTCGCCCAGGAGCACGAGATCCTCGCCGCCTGGCGGGAACGTCGGACCTTTGCGCGACTTCGAGCGCGGAACGCCGGCGGACCAAAGTGGAGCTTCCTGGACGGGCCGATCACGGCCAACAACCCGATGGGCGTCCACCATGCGTGGGGCCGTGCCTACAAGGATCTCTACCAGCGATTCCACGCGATGCTCGGCGAGGACCAGCGGTTCCAGAACGGGTTTGACTGCCAAGGCCTGTGGGTGGAGGTCAACGTCGAGCGCGACCTTGGGTTCACCAGCAAGCGTGACATCGAGGCCTACGGCATCGATCGCTTCGTCACCCTGTGCAAGCAGCGGGTTCTGACCTACGCCGCCCGGCAGACGGAGCAATCGATCCGCCTGGGGATGTGGATGGACTGGAACGATCCGGCGGAATTGCGGCGACTTGGCGACCTGTTGGGTTCGGACCCGACCGCGATCACCACGATTGATGGCCCGGATGGGCCGGTTAGCGACACCGTCGAGATGCTCGTTGGGCGTCTAGGCATGCCCGAGACGGGCGGCAGCTACTTCACCTTCAGCAATGAGAACAACGACCTGATCTGGGGTTTTCTCGCCGAGGTCCACCGGCGCGGCTGGTTGTACAAGGGCCACGACACCATGCCGTGGTGCCCTCGCTGTGGAACCGGTCTGTCCCAGATGGAGATGAACGAGGGCTACCAGGACCGGGAGGATCCCGGGCTGACCGTCCGTTTCCCGCTGATCGACCGGCCAGGCGAGTCGTTGCTCGTGTGGACCACCACCCCCTGGACGCTGACCTCCAATGTCGCGGCGGCGGTTGGCTCCATCCTCCGGTACGTCAAGGTGCGGCAGGGCGGGGCGAGCTACTGGGTGGGCAAGGGGACCCTCTCTGTCGCGATCCACGGTCCGTTCACCGTGGAGGAGGAACTCGCCGGGTCCGAGCTCGTCGGGTGGCGCTACACGGGTCCGTACGACGACCTGCCGGCCGTCCGGTCCGCGTTTGCGGCCACCCCCGACACGACCGTCGGCACCGCCGCCGGTGCCGACGCCTACGAACATCGCGTGGTGGCCTGGGACGAGGTCGGCGAGACCGAGGGGACCGGCATCGTCCACATCGCGCCCGGCTGCGGCGCTGAGGACTTCCAGCTCGGCAAGGCCCTGGGGCTGCCGGTGATCGGCCCGATCGACGAGGACGGACGGTATGTCGATGGGTTCGATTGGCTGACAGGGCTCGACGCCCCGAATGTTAGCGAGCGGATCGTCGACGACCTCGAACGGCGTGGCTTCTTCTACCACCTCGAGCCGTACACCCATCGCTACCCGCACTGCTGGCGGTGCAGCACGCCGCTGCTGTTTCGGCTCGTGGACGAGTGGTTCATCGCCATGGGCCCGGTTTACGACCAGCCGCGCGAGACGCTCACGCCCGAGCAGGTCGAGGCGAGCCTGCGCTACCAGATCATGGACGTGGTGGATCGGATCCGCTGGATCCCCGACTTCGGCCACGAGCGAGAGCTGGACTGGCTCCGCAACATGCATGACTGGATGATCAGCAAGAAGCGCTACTGGGGGCTGGCGCTCCCGATCTACGACTGCGCGGCCTGCGGCGTCGTCGACGTGATCGGGGGGCGCGACGAGCTGCAGGATCGCGCCGTGTCTGGCTGGGAGGCGTTTGAGGGCCACACACCCCATCGACCGTGGATCGACGAGGTCCGGATCGCCTGCCCGGGCTGCGGAGCGCCTGTTGAGCGGATCAAGGACGTGGGCAACCCTTGGCTCGACGCCGGGATCGTGCCGTTCTCGACGCTCCACTATCGCGAAGAACCGGACTACTGGGCGCAGTGGTTTCCGGCGGACTTCATCACCGAAAGCTTTCCCGGCCAATTTCGCAACTGGTTCTACTCGATGCTGGCGATGTCGACGGTGCTCAAGCGGCACGAGCCCTTCAAGACGATTTTCGGCTACGCCCTGGTCTTTGGCGAGGACGGTCGGCCGATGCACAAGAGCTGGGGCAACGCAATCGAGTTTGACGAGGCCGCGGACCGAATGGGCGTGGACGTCATGCGCTGGATGTTCGCCCGGGCGCGGCCGGAGGAGAACATCGCGTTCGGCTGGCACGCGGCGGACGAGTCGCGCCGTGAGCTCCTCATCCTGTGGAATGTCTACGCGTTCTTCATCACCTATGCCCGGTTGAGCGGCTGGACCCCGGCCGAGGTCGCCCCGCCGGTTGCCGAGCGACCCATCCTCGATCGCTGGATCCTGTCGCGGGCCGCCGCGGCCGCGGGGCTGGTCGAGGATCGTTTGCGCGATGTCGATGCGGTCGGCGCGACACGGGCGCTGTCGTCGTTCATGGACGGTCTGTCAACCTGGTATCTGCGGCTGTCGCGCCGGCGGTTCTCCCGTTCCGACGACGCCCGCGATCGTGCGGCAGCATTCGCCACTCTCCACGAGGCACTCGTAGCGAGCTGCCGGATGCTTGCGCCGATCCTGCCGTTCCTGTCCGACACCCTCTACGCCAATCTCGTGTCGGCGGTCGACGACCTGGCGCCCGACAGCGTCCACTTGACGGCCTGGCCAGCAGCGGACCTCGCGCGCCATCGGGACGAACGCCTGGAAGCCTCCATGCTCACCGCCCAGGGCGTCGTGGACCTTGCGCGAACCCTCCGCAGCAACGCGCACCTCAAGACACGGCAACCGTTGGCTTGCGCGTGGCTCGCCCTCCCGGACCGCGGCATCGCCGTCGGACCGGATCTGCTCCGGTTGATTGCCGATGAGCTCAACGTCAAGTCGGTCAGCATCATTGACGACCAGTCCGCGCTCGTGGAGCGCCGGGTCAAGCCGCTCCTGCCAAGGATCGGCAAGCGGCTGGGAGGTGCCATCCCGGCGATCATGGCCGCGGCGCGTGCTGGCGATGTGCAGTTCGAGGCGGACGGCTCCGTCACCCTGGCCGGCGTCACGCTGGCGCCCGACGAGGTGGAGGTCCAGGCCTCCCCGAGACCGGGCACGGCAGTGGCGGAAAACGACGGCCTGGTCGTGATCCTCGACACCTCGCTGACGCCGGAACTCATCGCCGAGGGCGACGCGCGCGAGCTCCAGCGGGCCATCCAGGATCTGCGCAAGGACGCCGCGCTGGCGCTCGACGACCGGATCGAGCTGTGGGTCCGCGACCTTCCGGCGGCGGTTGCCCAACACCTTCCAGCGGTCGCGGCTGAGACGCTGGCCGAACGCGTCCATGGCAGCGGGGAACCGCCGGTTGATGCCACGCTCGGGATCGTGGACCTGGACGGTGGGCCGGTCGCCATCGCGTTGCGTCGCCACCCCGGCGGCCGGTAGGCTGGCGCACACCGTGGACGCGACGACGGAGGTGGGCGAGACGACCGAATCGCCGCGCGCGCCGGAGCGGGTCGTGCGCAGGGCCGGCCACTGGTTCGTCTTCCTTGGACTGGCCGGCGTCGTCGTCGCGCTCGATCAACTCACCAAGGCCTGGCTCGTGGCAAACATTGCCCAGGGCGATGTCCGCGAGGTGCTTGGCCACACGGTCCGGCTCGTCTACCACCAGAACTCCGGGGCGCTGTTCGGTCTGTTTCGCGACCAGGCGCTCCTGTTCGGGGTGATCTCCATTGGCGTCATCGGCCTGATCGTCGGCTACCACGCACGCTCCGGGCGCAGCCCG
>JANNQZ010000181.1:0-14037 GCA_031401015.1 Chloroflexota bacterium
GCCCTTCATGTCGCAGGCGCCGCGGCCATAGATCGAACCGGCGCGGATCTCCGCACCCCAGGGATCCGTCGTCCACGTCCCGGGATCCCCCGGCGGGACGACATCGAGATGCCCGGACAGCACGATCCGGCGTCGGCCCGGCAGACCAATCCGCCCGATGACGACCGGCAGCGAGGTTCGCGGCATCTCCGCCCCCGGCCAGGCGGGATCGTCCCGGATCAGAGCAGGGTCCGGTCGAATGGTCTCGACCGCCAGGCCAAGGTCGCTGAGGGCGGCCTCTGCCCAGGTGGCGGCGACTTCCTCGGAGCCGGTAATGCTGGGAATACGGATCAGCGCCTGCAGATCCTCAACCAGTCGCTCGCGATTGATCGAGATCCCGGGAGCCGCCGGGCGCGCCTCAGGCACGGTACAGGGGCCGGGTCATGCACGTCGGGCCGCCCGAGCCGTTGATCCCGATCTCGGTCGCGGGATAGGTGTGGACCTCACAGCCGGCCGCCGTCAAGGCCGCGGCGGTCCGCGGATTCCCGTCGGCCACGATGACGACGCCCGGCCGGACCGCCAGGACGTTGCAGCCGAGCGTCGGGAACTCCGCATCGGGAACCTCGACGAGCCGGATGCGAAGGTCTTGGAGCAGCTCCCACAGCCCCATCGGCAGCAGCGGCAGATACACGACAGCCAGGTCATCGGCCACCGGCGAGATGACGGACAGCAGGTGAATGAGTTCGGCCGGACCCCGCCAGTACGCGACGTCGAAGACCCGGGTGTCGCCCCCAACCAGCGCGGCCAGTTGGCGGGCGCCACTGTCGTTGGTTCGCAAGGTGCGCCCGATGCACAGCAGATCCGGCCGCAGCCAGAACGTATCGCCGCCTTCGACCGTGCCGGGCGCCTCGATCCGTCCGGCGGTCGGGATCCCGGCGGAAAGCGTCCAAGCCTCAAGCATGGCCGGTTCAGTCGAGCGGTTCCGCTTGCCCGGCCGGAGGGGAATCGCGCCTTGATTGGTAACCAGCAACGGATCGAACGTGTAGATGAGATCCGGGCTGGGCGATTCGATATCGAGCACATGGACCCGCGGGCCAAGCGAGGCCAGCGTGTCAACGAAGGCGGCGTGTTCGCGCCGCGCGACCTCGAGGTCGACCGGGTGGAGGAATCCGTGGGCCGGATCGTCGAAGGCCGCTCCAAAGGCAGGACCGGGCGGCTTGACGAGCACGTCGCGCAACGGCGCCGTCATGCTCTGCGCGCCGAATTGGTCGAGCGTGCCTGCCACCGTCGAAGCATACGGCGCGCCGGATGCGTTTCGCGCCACGTTGGGTCTCGCGTCGCCGGGTCGCGCCACGCGCCGGCCTGGATCCGCGCTTGCCGGGTCGCGCCTGGATCCGCGCTCGCTCGCAGATTCCAACCTGGTTGGTGAACGGGACACGCACCTGTCGCTTTCACCAACCCAGTTGGAAGGTTCGACAGGTTCTGGCCTGAATCTGTCGCGAATTCCAGCCACATTGGCGAAGCCGACGGAAGGGGATCGTAATCGGTCGCTTGCACCAACCCGGTTGGAATCGCCGTGGGGTCACGCATGCCGGGTCGCGCATGCCGGGTCGCGCATGCCTGCGCGCGCCGGTCGGGTCTTGACGGCGGACGATCCAGGAGTAGTCTCATCGACGTGGCTGGCTATTCCGCGAGCGTCAGGCTCCACGGTGCAACCCCACGCTTCGCCAATGCCGGTGGCGAGCGTGCCACGCGAGTGGTCGAGCCCCGCGTCAGCACGGAGGCGCCGGGCGATCCCGATCGCGGCGAACTGCCGGGCAATCCCGAAGATGGGCCAGTCGCCGACTGGCTAGTGTCCGCGCGCGAAACCTGGGCACAGACGACCTTTTTCCTGTTCGACCCGAACAGCTGGCGCTGACCTGCGGATGACGGCGCCTCGGGCATGGCTAGCCCCCGGCATGTAGCATCGCAACATGACCGCGCCGGCGACCACCCAGCGACCAGTCGATCGACCACTCGAGCCGCGGGACCCGCGACTGGCACCCTGGCGCGCCTTCCTTTTGGCCCACAGGCGGGTCTCTCGTCGTCTTGACGAGGAACTTCGCGCCGAGCACGACCTCTCGTTTGGGGAATATGACGCGCTCCTGACCATCGCCCAGGCACCTGACCGCCGGATCCGAATGCGCCACCTGGCCGACGAGGTGGTCCTGAGCAAGAGCGGCGTCACGCGCCTGATCGATCGCCTGGTCGATGACGGCCTGGTCGAGCGGAGCGCGTGCCTGGCCGATGCCCGCGGCGCCGAGGCGGTCCTGACCGAACGCGGCCTGGCTCGATTGCGGGCCGCGTCATCGACGCACCTTCGCGGGATCGACGAGCACTTCCTGGCGCTCTTCAGCGACTCCGACCTCGAGATGGTCGAACGTGTGATGTCCGCCGTCGCGCGCAACCCGGATTCCGCCGCCGATTCCGCCGCCGGAGCTGTCGACGCCTGCGGCGACGACTGACCGAGGTGCCCGGCCGGCTGTACGTCGGCACCAGTGGCTTTGCCTATGCCGGTTGGGCGCCGCGGTTCTACCCTCGGGGGCTGCCGTCAGGTCGGCTCCTTGGGCATTACGCCAGCCGGCTGAACGCCGTCGAACTGAATAACACCTTCTATCGAAGTCCATCGGTGGCGGCGATCGGAGGCTGGGTGGCCGCCGTGCCGCCGGACTTCCGCTTCGCGGTCAAGGCCCAGCGCGGCGGTTCGCATCGAGCGCTTCTGGTGGACCCGATCGCTAGCGTCCCGTGGCTGACAGAGCCGTATCGAGCGTTCGGAGAGCGGCTTGGGACGGTCCTGTTCCGGGTGCCCGACGGTGTTGTCCGGGACGACGACCGACTGCGCGCGTTGCTTGACGCCTGGCCAGCAGACCTGCCCCTGACGATGGAGTTTCAGGATCCTTCTTGGCACGTCGACGAGACCTTTGCCGCGCTCCGCCTGGTGGGCGCCGCGCTGTGTGCCACTGAGCTTCCTGGTGACCCCGAACCACCGACCCTCCGCCACACCGGGCCGTTCCTCTATCTGCGCCTGCGCCGGGAGGAGTACAGCCCGGCCGACGTCGCGGCCTGGGCCGCCCGCCTGGAGCCGTTCCTCGCCGCCGGTGACGATGCGTTTGTCTTCTTCCGCCACGACGAGGTAGGCCGTGGCCCGGAGTTCGCCCTGGCCCTCCGCGATGCCGTCGCGGTGCTTCGGCAGGGCGCCAGCTGATCAGCCCCGGGAACCCTCGGCCGGACCGAAGAAGACGAGAAGCTCCAGTCGTTCCGTGATGTCGTGAAACCGATGCGCAATCGTCGCGGCGACAAAGATGACGGAGCCGTCCTGCACATCGCGCATGTCATCGCCCACGGTGATGCGGGCGCGCCCCGCGACGACGTAGTAGACCTCATCCTCGGTATGGGGCGATTGCGGGTCGACGGCTCCGGCCTCGAGGACATACAGCCCGGCGGACAGGTCCGGCACCGTGAGGAATTCGCGGTACCGCTGCCCGTCACCGGCCCGCTCCGCTTCAATGGCACTCAGTTCCCAGGCCTGCATCCCTACCTCCCGTGCGTCGCCAATCGCGCTCCCCGGTAGCATCGCTCCGTGATCGCCATCAATCTGCCCGGCGTCCGAGGACTTGGCCACGCGGTGCTCGTGGCCCTCGTCATCCTCCTCGTCATTCTGGCAGCCCGCAGTCCGGCTGCGCCCGCCGGGCGCCCGATCAGCATGGATCCCGGCATAGCCCTCCGCCTCGATGTCATTGTTGATGGGCTCGCGGAGCCAGTCGACCTAGCGCCCGCCGGCGACGGCACGGGGCGCCTGTTCGTCGTCGAGCAGGCGGGTCGAGTCCGGGTCGTCGTCAATGGCCGCCTCGTGGACCGCCCCTTCCTTGACATTGCTGGGCGGATCGCCAGCGGGGGCGAACGTGGCCTACTGGGCGTGGCGCTGCACCCGGACTTCCCAAGTGACCCTCGCCTGTTCGTCAACTACACGGACCTGGCTGGCAACACGGTCGTGGCCGAATACCGGCTCGGCGAGGCTGACCCCGGCCAGGTCGACCCGGCTTCGGAGCGAATCCTGCTCCAGGTCACCCAGCCATATCCCAACCACAACGGCGGCGGCCTGGCCTTCGGGCCGGACGGCATGCTCTACATCGCGACCGGCGACGGCGGCGCCGGTGGCGACCCCCACGACAATGGCCAGCGTCTCGACACAACCTTGGGCAAGGTCCTGCGGATTGACGCTGACGGACCGCGCGACGTCGGGGCACCGCCGTATCGAGTGCCCCCTGACAACCCGTTCATCGGCGTGGCAGGTGCGGCGCCAGAGATCTGGCTCACCGGGCTGCGCAACCCGTGGCGCATCCGGTTTGACCCACCCACCGGCGACCTCTGGATCGGCGATGTCGGCCAGGGCGAGTGGGAGGAGATCGACGTAGCCCGGGCCGGCGACGGCGGCCTCAACTTTGGCTGGAACCGGATGGAGGGCGCCCACTGCTACGAACCGAGGACGGGCTGCGACACCATTGGCCTCGCGCTCCCGATGGCCGAATACGGCCACGACCTGGGGTGCGCGGTCGTCGGCGGGGTCGTCGTTCGCGATCCCGGCCAGCCGCTGCTCGACGGCCGCTATCTCTTCGGGGACGCCTGCACCGGGGCGCTACTGGTCCTGAACCCGGATGGAGCCGGTCCGAAGGCCGCGAGCCTCGCCGCCATGACGGGGCGCCAGATCACGTCCATTGTCCAGGCCGATGACGGCGCCGTCGTGGCGACGGCGCTCGGCTCCGGTGAACTGGTGTCGATCACCGCGGAGCTGCGCGCCCCGTGAGCCGTTAGAGGGCCAGCGGATCCGTCTTGTCCGGGTCGATGCCCAGATCGCTGATCGCCCTCGCAACCTCGGCCCCGGTCATGGCCCCGCAGCGGGCGAGTGACCAGAGCGTGGCGGCGGCGATGTGCGGCGGGTCGATCTCGAACAGGGCCCGCAGGTTCTCACGCGTATCGCTGCGCCCGAACCCGTCCGTACCAAGGGGCACGAAGTGCGCTGGCAGCCAGCGCGAGACCATGTCTGGCAGTGCCTTCATCCAGTCCGTGGCAGCCACGATCGGCCCGCCCTCATGCGGCAGGATCGTGCTCACGTACGGAACCCGCGGCGTCGGGGCCTCCGGATGCAGCCGGTTCCAGCGTTCGGCCTCGAGGGCGTCCCGGCGCAACAAGGGGAACGATGGGGCGCTGAAGACCTCGGCCGCAACCCCGAACCTCTCGGCCAGCAGGTCCCGGGCGGCCAGCACCTGCTGGAGGATGGCCCCCGATCCCACCAGGCGCGCCGGGTGGGCGCCGCGACCGACCTCCGGAGCCGCCGCAAACCGGTAGATGCCGCGCAGGATCGCCTCGTCCGCGATCTCCGGCCGGGCCGGCTGCGGGTAGTTCTCGTTGTAGATCGTGATGTAGTAGAAGACGTCCTCCGGCTTCGGGCCATGCATCCGCGAGATCCCGTCCCGAATCACGGCGGCAAGTTCGTAGGCGAACGCCGGGTCATAGGCGCGCAGGTTCGGAATCGTGGACGCCAAAATCTGGGTCTGCCCATCGTCGTGCTGGAGGCCCTCGCCGGTGAGGGTGGTGCGGCCGGCGGTCGCACCCATCAGGAAGCCACGTCCCCGCGCGTCCGCGAACGCCCACATCTGGTCACCGGTTCGCTGAAACCCGAACATCGAATAAAAGATGTAGAACGGGATGGTCGCGAGGCCGTGCGTCGCATAGGACGTGCCGGCGGCCTGGAAGCTGGCCATCGAGCCGGCTTCGGTGATCCCCTCCTCCAGCACCTGCCCGTCGGTGGCCTCCCGGTAGGACAGGACGAGGTCCGAGTCGACCGGCTCATAGCGCTGGCCCAGCGCCGCGTAGATGCCGACCTCCTTGAACAACGGATCCATCCCGAAGGTGCGGGCCTCGTCGGGGATGATCGGGACCACGCGCGACCCGAGTTCCTTGTCGCGGATCAGGTTGCGCAGGATCCGGGCGAAGACCATCGTCGTCGAGACGGCCGTCGCGCTGCCGTTGTCGAATTCGGACAGGGCGGCCGGTGCCGGCATCGGCAACGCCGCCGCCCGAACGACCCGTCGCGGGATCGGCCCGCCCAGCACCCGCCGCCGCTCGCGCAGATATTCGATCTCCTCCGAATCGGGCGCCGGGCGGTAGTACGGGGCCTCCTTGAGCGTCGCATCGGGGATCGGCAACTCCAAGCGATCCCGGAAGATGCGTAGCTCGGCCTCGTTGAGCTTCTTGGCCTGGTGGGTGATGTTGCGCGCCTCGACGCCCGGACCAAGCGTCCAGCCCTTGACCGTGTGGGCGAGGATCACCGATGGGGCATCCTTGTGCTCGACCGCGGCCCGATAGGCTGCGTAGACCTTGCGGTAGTCGTGGCCGCCACGACGCAGTTTGGCGAGATCGTCGTCCGACAAGTGCTCGACCATTCGGCGCAAGCGCGGATCCGGCCCGAAGAAGTGCTCGCGGATGTAGGCGCCCCCGGCGACGGAGAACTTCTGGAACTCCCCGTCGAGGGTCTCGTTCATCTGCTGGACCAGGAGACCGTCGACGTCGCGGGCCAGCAGGTCGTCCCACTCGCGGCCCCAGATCACCTTGATCACGTTCCAGCCGGCCCCGCGGAACGCCGACTCCAGCTCCTGGATGATCTTGCCGTTGCCCCGGACCGGCCCGTCCAGCCGCTGCAGGTTGCAGTTGACCACAAAGGTCAGGTTGTCCAGGCCCTCCCGGGCGGCGACGTGGAGCGCCCCGAGCGACTCCGGCTCATCGGACTCACCGTCGCCCATGAACGCCCACACGCGCGAGCCGGAGGTATCCAGCAGGCCGCGATTCTGCAGATACCGGTTGTAGCGGGCCTGGTAGATCGCGCTGATCGGACCCAGTCCCATGGAGACCGTGGGGAACTCCCAGAAGTCCGCCATGAGCCGCGGATGCGGGTACGAGCTCAGGCCCTGGCCGGGGACGGTCTCGCGCCGGAAATGATCGAGCTGATCCTCTGTCAGCCGCCCTTCGAGGAACGCCCGCGCATAGATGCCGGGGGCGGCATGGCCCTGGTAGAAGATCTGGTCGCCGCTTCCGGCGCCGCTCCTTGCACCGTCCTTGCCGCGGAAGAAGTGGTTGAAGCCCACCTCGTAGAGCGTCGCCGCCGAGGCATAGGTCGCCAAGTGTCCGCCGATCCCCGCGAACCGGTTGTTGGCCCGCAGGACCATCGCCACGGCATTCCAGCGGATCAGCCGGCGGATTCGCCGTTCGATCGCCTCATCGCCCGGGAAGGATGGCTCCTGTTCCGGGCTGATCGTGTTGATGTAGCGGGTCTGGGTCAGCGGTGGCAGCCCGACGTGCAGCTGGCGTGCGCGCTTGAGCAGCTTGTAGATCAGGAAACGAGCACGGGTCTCGCCCTCCTGGGCGACGACTTGATCGAGCGATGTCAGCCAGTCCTCGGTCTCGGCGGGGTCGATGTCCGGGAGCTGGTGCTTGAATTCGTCAAAGTACATGCGGGCCACAGGGTAGCCCATCTCGTCGCCAACGGACCTGCGCTACCCTCCGCGGATGCAGGCCCACGGTCCGACGACGGCGCTCATCGTCGTCGACGTACAGAACGACTTCGCCGATCCGCGCGGATCGCTGAGCGTGGTCGGCGGCGAGGCCATCATTCCGGCGGTCAACCGCGAGATCGCGGCGGCGGGTGCGGCGGGTGCGCTCATCGTCGCCACCCAGGACTGGCATCCGGAGCGGACGCCACACTTCGTCACGGACGGTGGCGCGTGGCCCATCCACTGCGTCGGGGGCACCTGGGGCGCGGACCTCCATCCGGACCTTCAGCTCCCCAATGACGCGCCCCGGATTCGCAAGGGCGCCAACGGGGAGGATGGCTATTCGGGGTTCACCATGCAGGATCCGTCCACCGGGACCACGACGTCGACGGAACTCGAGGAGCTCCTCCGGTCGGCCGGGATCGAGAGCGTCGCGGTGGTCGGCCTGGCGACGGACCATTGCGTCAAGGCGACGGCGCTCGATGCGGCTCGACTCGGCTTTCGGACCGCCGTCCTGACCTCGGCCGCGGCTGCGGTCAACCTGAAGCCCAACGATGGTGACCGGGCGCTCGAAGAGCTACGAACGGCCGGTGTCGCGCTGCAGGGATCCGCGATCCCATGATCGGTGACCTGATCGAGACCTCCGCGGCGTTCGGCTGAAGGCTGTCGTGGACCTCCACCTGGTCGACGCCACCTACGAACTCTTCCGGGCCCATTACGCACCGCGCCCGCCGGTCCTGGGCCGCGACGGCATCCCCCTCTCGGGCGTCTCCGGCCTGGTCGAACAGCTCCTTTACCTCCTGCGCGAGGAGGGTGCGACGCACCTCGGCTGTGCCACGGACCGAGTCATCGAGTCGTTCCGCAACGACCTCTTCCCCGGCTACAAGTCGTCAGCCGGCATGCCGCCCGAGCTGCTCGCCCAGTTCCCGATCGCCGAAGCCGCCGTGGAGGCCCTCGGGATCGTGCTCTGGTCCATGGTCGAGTTCGAGGCGGACGACGCCATCGCTGCGGCGGCCGTCCGTTTTGCGGAGGATCCCCGAATCGAGCGAATCCTGGTGTGCACGCCGGACAAGGACATGGCCCAGCTCGTCCGTGAGGAGCGGATCGTCCTGTGGGACCGGCGTCGCGGCATCAGGTACGACGACGCTGGCGTGCGCGCCAAGTGGGGTGTCCCTCCGACCTCGATCCCCGACTACCTCGCCGTTGTTGGGGACGCCTCTGACGGCTACCCGGGGCTGCCGGGCTGGGGCGCCAAGTCAGCCGCCGCGATCCTGGCCCGTTACGGCTCGCTGGAGGCCATCCCCCGACATGCGAGCGCCTGGGAAGTGCCCGGGCTCGGGGGCTCTCGCGCCGTGGCGCTCGCCTCGACCCTCGCCGCTCAGTGGAACGAAGCAATGCTGTATCGGGACCTCGCCCGCCTGCGGACCGTCGCCGACGGCGTTCCCATCCGCCAGGCAAACGTCGACGACCTGCGTTGGGACGGCGCGCCACGAGCCGAATGGGAGGCGTTCTGCGACGAATGGGGCCTGGACCGTCTGGCCCGCCGCCCGCACCGCTGGCACGAGGCTTGACTGTGGAGCCGCCGACTTGATCGGCGCCAACAGAGCCCACCTCGGCGACCGGCCCTTGCTCGATGCGATGAGCAAGCTCCGCGACGAGCTCGCGACGCCTCCGTCGGCGGATGAGCTCTTGCTGCTGGGCCGCCGCCAGTTCCGGACCAACAACAGCTGGATCCACAACGTTCCCGCGATGGTCTCGGGCCGGGAGCGCTGCGTGCTGCTGGTGAACCCCGAGGACGCGGCGCGCGCGGGCATCCACGCCGACGGCGAGGCGCTGCTCGAGAGCCGCGTCCACACCGGTCCCGTCACGGTGAAGATCACCGACGAGATCCGTGCGGGCGTGGTCAGCCTGCCGCACGGCTGGGGTCACGCCCCGGCTGCGCCATGGCAGAAGGGTCGCGGGCGCCCATCCGGGTGTCTCGGCGAACGACTGGACCGACTCGACGGTCGTCGAATCGGTGGTCGGGCAGTCGGTGTTGAACGGGGTCCCGGTGAGGCTCCGTCCCCTCGCGACCGCCGCAGCCGACCTGAAGTGAACCCCGCCCGCAGCGAGATCTGGTGGCTCAGTGTTCCCAGGGACCGGGAACACCTCGATGGGAATGCTCGTTCAGACTGCGATCACCACGATGCGGGCGGCGTCGGATTGCGTGTCCAGGAGCCTGCGAATATCTGATGCGTCGCTGGTGATGATCACGGACGGGATCGCCGCGAGGGCTTCGGCCGCGACGATCGCATCCACCGGGTCGTTTGTGCCGGCGGCCGCCTGGAGTTCACCCGCCCTCCGCGCGATGTGTTCTGATGTCGGGAGGGTGGCATCGACGGCATTCAGGATCCGGTCGATCCGGGCGTGGTCGAATCCACCGCGGTGCACTTCGGCGACGACGGGCGTTGGGATGACGACGATGTAACCCTCGCGCCGCGCCCGTTCGAGGGCAGCTCGCGCGTCCTGATTTCCCCGTGACAGCGCGATGATCCCGCCCGAGTCAAGGATCAGCCGACGGGACGCCGGGAGGTCGGCTAGCTTGGCCACTCGATCATATCGACTCGACGGCGCGCCTCGTCCGACAACGCCCCGAACTCGGCGCTGAGCTCAGCTTCGAGGTCCTCGAGCCGGGATGCCTGAAGGCGCATGGCCAGCGACTCATCGAGGAACCGGCTGAAGCCGCGCTCCCCAACCCGACGCTTTGCCTCGGCCACGCGCCTGGCGTCCAGAGTGGCGGAGACCTTGACCGTACCCATGAACCCGTATGCTACTGCGAGTGGGATCATTGTCAAACGCAACCATCACCATCGTCGAGCATGTCGACTGTTCCGTGTTATCGTTTCGCATGATCCGAATAGTACGGAGAGAACGAACATTTCGTTGACCGCGAAGGAACAGGCCACGACTGGGCGCGCTGGTGTCATCGAACGAACCGTGCAGGCGTTCGCGGTGTTCATGGGTCATGTGGCGTCGAGCCACGTGCCGGCGTTCACCGAGACCGAACTGACCATGGCCCAGGCCAAAGCGATCTACTTCATGGTGACGGTCGGCGCGGTCCGCATGTCCGACCTGGCGGTCCAGCTGGGCGTGTCAACGTCGACCGCGACCGGCCTCGTGGACCGGCTTGTCGAGCTCGACCTGCTCGTTCGGCAGGCCGATCCGCATGACCGACGCCACGTCCTGATCACGACCACCCCGGTGGCCCGGGCGCACCTCGAGCATCTGCGCGAACTCAATCAGCAGCAGTTCCGCGACCTGCTCGCCCGGATCGCGGACGCAGAGCTGCCCATCGTCGAACGCTCGATCCAGATCCTGACCGCCGCGGCGGCCATCCCCCGCCCCGGCCACGCCGGAGTGGCGACCAGCAAGGAGACATCGTGAACCGCCTGACCGAACTTGCCGTCGCCAAGCGCAGTGTCACCCTGCTCCTGACCGGTGCCATCTTCCTGGCCGGTGTGTCCGCCTGGGGGAGCCTCCAGCAGGAACTGATCCCGGACGTCGACTTTCCGGTCATCACGGTCATCGCCCCGTACCCCGGCGCCGGCGCTGAAGACATCGCGACCCAGGTGGCCGAGCCGATCGAGCGGGCCATTGCGGGCGTCCCGCGCCTCGAGAGCCTCCGTTCCACCTCGACCAACTCGGTCGCCCTGGTCGTCGCGGAGTTCGCCTTCGGGACCGACTCGAAGGAGGTCAAGGCCGCGATCGAGGACAACCTGGCCGATGCGGGCCTGCCCGAAGGCGTCGAGGCCAGCGTGTCATCGCTCGATATCAACGCCTCGCCAGTGATCATCGCCTCGATCGCCGCGGCCGGCGGTGGATCGCTCGATCGGGCGGCCGAGATCGCCCGATCGGAGATCGTGCCATCGCTGCTGGGCCTCGAGGGGGTGGCCGGCGTGGACTTGACCGGCGGCACGGAACGCCAGGTCCTCGTGACCCTCGATCCCGCAGCGATCGCCGAGGCAGGGGTCTCCAGCCAGCAGGTGATCGGCGTCCTGCGCGCCAACAACCTGACGCTCCCGTCGGGGCAGCTCGTGGCCGACGGCGACAAGATCCCGGTCTCGACGATCGGCACCTTCTCGACAATCGATGAGATCGCCGGACTCGTCGTCGGCGTCAAGATGCCGGCTGGCGGCCAGCCCGGCGGTCCGGCGGGCCCGCCGACACCCATCACGCTCGGCGAGGTCGCCACTGTCGAACTGACCGATGTCGCAACGACCGGCTACGCCCGAACCAACGGCAGCCCCTCGCTCAGCCTGACGGTGACCAAGACCGCGGTCGCCAACACGGTCGGTGTGGCCGCCCTGGTCATGGCCGAACTCGACGCAGCGGCCGAGACGCACGCCGGCGAGCTCACCGTAACGGTCGTGTCCAACCTGTCCACCTTCATCACCGACTCGCAGGACGGCCTGGTTCGCGAGGGTGGGCTGGGGGCGTTGTTCGCGGTTGCGACGATCTTCCTGTTCCTGTTCAGCCTGCGCTCGACGATCGTGGCTGCCATCAGCCTGCCGATGTCCGTCCTGGCGGCGCTGGTGATCATGCAGCTGAGCGGCGTCTCGCTCAACATCATGAGCCTGGCCGGGCTGGCCGTGGCGATCGGGCGAGTTGTCGACGACGCGATCGTGGTGCTCGAGAACATCTATCGCCATCGAGCGCTCGGCGACGACCGGCTGACCTCCGTCGTGCGCGGCACCCGCGAGGTGGCCACGGCGATTACCGCGAGCACGTTGACCACCGTGGCCGTCTTCCTGCCGATCGGTTTCGTCGGCGGGTTCATCAGCCAGTTCTTCCTGCCGTTCGCGCTGACCGTCACCTTTGCGCTCCTCGCCTCGCTGGTCATTGCCCTGACGGTGGTGCCGGTCTTCGCCTACTTGTTGATCGATCGGGTCAAGTCGTCGGTCGACGAGACCGGCGAGCCGACCAACTCGTTCTGGGTCCACGTCTACACGCCGGCCATCACAGCAGCGCTGCGCAACCGCTGGACCAAGCTCGCCGTCCTCGGCATCGCTGCCCTTCTATTCGTCGGCTCGGCAACCCTCGTCACCGGGCTGCCAACCCAGTTCTTCAACACCGGATCGGAGAAGATCCTGCGGGTCGCCGTCATCCCGCCGGCCGGCGCTGGCTCCGAACTCGTGCTCGACCGGGCCACGGCCGCCGAATCGATCGTCCGCGGGAACGCCGATGTGATCCTCGTCCAAACCAGCGTCCCGCCCGACGGCGACACGGGCTTTCGGGCGCTGACGGCGGCGTTCTCGGGCCAGCCCGCCAACACCGCCACGCTCACCGTTCGACTCGACCCGTCGGTCAACCTCGACACGGCGACGCAAGAGATTCTCGACGCCCTCGCGTCGATCCGGACCGACGGCTTCGACGTGGCCGTGGCGGAGGCCCAAGGCTTCTCGTCGAACAGCCTCAACGTGGTTGTCAGCGCCGGCGATCCCGGCCTGGTCGAAACCGCCAGCGAGGCGATCGTTGCGGCCCTGTCGGACCGGCCTGAATTGCTCAACCTTGCGAGCGACCTGGTGAAGGCGACGCCGGAGATCCGGATCAACGTCGATCCCAACAAGGCGATCGCGGTCGGGATGACGGCCGCCCAGGTCGCTGGTGAAGTCCGCGGCGCCCTGACCGCAGCCACGGCCACGACCGCCTCGATCGACGGCCCGGACCCGATCAAGATCAACCTCCGGCTCGATCCCGCCGCGGTCGCCTCGGTCGAGGCCCTTCGAGCGTTGCCGGTCGGGACCCTCGCGCGGGTTCCGCTCGGGTCGATCGCGACGGTCGAACAGGTCACCGTCCAGGGCAGCATCACCCGAATCGACGGCGCACCGTCGGCGTCGATCTCGGCCGAGATCGCCAGCGAGGACACCGGCGCGGTATCGGAGTCGATCCAGGCGGAGCTCGATGCGCTTGAGGCGTCGGGTGCCATTCCGGCCGGGGTGAACGTGCAGCTGGCCGGCGTCAGCCAGCAGCAGGCCGAGGCATTTGGCGGCCTGTTCAGCGCGATGGCGGTCGCCATCCTGTTGGTCTACGTGATGATGGTCCTCGCCTTCAACAGCCTCATCACCCCGTTCATCATCATGTTCACCCTGCCATTGGCCACGATCGGCGCGTTCCCGGCGCTCGTGCTGACCGGTCGCCCGCTTGGGGTGAGCGCCATGATCGGGTTCCTGATGCTGATCGGGATCGTGGTCACCAACGCGATCGTCCTGCTGGACCTGGTCGAGCGGCTACGCGCCGAGGGCCATTCCACGCGCGATGCGCTGATCCTGGGCGGCCGAACCCGCGTTCGCCCCATCCTCATGACCGCGGTCGCGACGATCCTCGCACTGGTCCCACTGGCGGCCGGCTTCAACGAGGGTTCCATCGTGGCGGCCGAACTCGGCACAGTGGTCATCGGTGGACTGCTCAGCTCGACCTTCCTGACCCTGCTGGT
>JANNQZ010000182.1:0-6618 GCA_031401015.1 Chloroflexota bacterium
CGACCCGCCCGCCGATTTCTCGGCGGTGGCTTCGGGTGCGCCCGCCGATCCATTGGAGGCAGACCTGGCCCATCAGCTAGCCGACGCCGCGGTGGCCGGCGATCGTCGAGCCCTGGCCAGGGTGCTGACCGCGGTCGAGAACCGGACCGCGGTCGGCGAAGCCGCGATCCGTCGGTTGTATCCCGCCGCCGGTCGGGCGCATCTGGTTGGGATCACCGGCCCACCCGGGTCGGGCAAGTCCACGCTGGTGGCGGCCTTGATTGCGGAGGTCCGACGCGCCAAACGCACGGTCGCGGTCGTCGCCGTCGATCCGTCGAGCCCGATCACCGGCGGAGCGCTCCTTGGCGACCGCGTCCGGATGCAGGCCTACGCCAGCGATGATGGCGTCTTCATTCGGTCGATGGCAGCGCGCGGCCACGCCGGCGGCCTGGCCTTGACCTCAACGGCGGCCGCAGCGGTGCTCGACGCCGCCGGGTTCGATCTGGTCCTGCTGGAGACGGTAGGTACCGGGCAGAGCGAGGTCGAGGTCGCCGCCACGGCGGATACCACGGTCGTCCTCGAAGCGCCCGAGATGGGTGACGAAGTTCAGGCGATCAAGGCCGGCCTGCTCGAGGTTGCGGACCTCGTCGTCGTCAACAAGGGGGACAAGCCCGGGGCGCAGCGAACCGCGGCGCAGCTCCGCGCCATGCTCGGGGCGACCTCGCCGCGCGCTTTCGCCGAGGAGGGTGGCCCGGGGCGAGGCAATCCCTCCCGACCGCAACCCAAGCGACCCGATGTGCTGATCACCACCGCGCTCACCGGTGACGGGGTGCCTGAGTTGCTGGCCGCGCTGGATCGTCATCGCGCAACGGGGGCCGACAGCGGCGCGGCAGCTACCGCCCGGCAGGCACGCGCCGAAGCTCAGGTCTGGGCAATCCTGGGCGAGCGGCTTCGGGCCCTGGCGCTTGCGCCCGCCCGCCGCGTGGGCGTGGACCAGGTGTTCGCAGAGGCAGCAGCCCACGAACTCGACCCGTACGCGGCCGCGGACCGACTCTTCGAACTGCTGGTTGGCCCTCAATGACCGCCCAGGCATCGATGCCTCCGGCACGACTGATCACCGCGGTCTTCGGGGCACTGTTCGCCGCCGGGGTGGTGTTCTCTACCACTGTGAGCATCGTGTTGCCGGTGGCCTCGCGATTCGCGGCCGGTCCGTTGGGAGCCGACCCGACCGGGGTGGGCGTTTCGATCGGGGCTCTCGCGGCATCGGCATGACGATCCGGCGGGTGTTCGTGGCGGGGGCCGGGTTGATGGGCCACGGGATCGCCCAGGTGCACGCCTCGATCGGCCTATCGGTGGTCCTGTACGAGCCGGAGCTCGCCAGGGCAGAGGCGGGCGTGGCGAGGATCGCTGCGAACCTGGAACGGGCGGTCTCCAAGGGACGACTCGACGTGGCGGCACGCGACGCGACGCTCGGCCGCGTCAGGCCCACCGCCGACCTGACCGCCGTTCGCGACGCTGACCTCGTCATCGAGGCCGTGTTCGAGGACCTCGACGTCAAGTCGCGACTATGGCGTGAACTCGATCGACTGGCGCCGCCGATCGCCGTATTCGCATCGAACACGAGCTCGATCTCGATTGATCGCCTGGCCTCTGCGGTGGCAGAGTCGCGCCGGGAGCGATTCGTCGGGATGCACTTCTTCAGCCCGGTCCCGGTGATGCCTCTGGTGGAGTTGATCCGCGGCGCCGCGACGAGCACGGCGACCGAGGCGGCGATCCGCGAACTGGCCGCACGACTTGAAAAGCAGGTGATCGTTTCCTCCGATCGACCGGGGTTCATCGTGAACCGGATGCTGATGCCGCTGCTGGCCGAGGCGATGCGAGCCTTGGAAGAGGGCGTTGGGACAGCCGACGACATCGATGCGGGTGCCCGGATTGGGTTGAACCATCCGATGGGACCGCTCGAACTGGCCGATTTCATCGGACTGGACGTCTGTCTGGGCGTCATGCGTGTCATCGACGAGGGCCTCGATGGCGACCGGTTCACCCCGCCCCCGGTGCTGGTCCGCTTGGTCGAAGCGGGCCACCTCGGTCAGAAGACAGGCCGCGGCTTTTACTCGTACCCGCGAGTGTCGCCGAAGCCCTGACGGGGCTCCAGCCCCTCGCCACCCGGCTGCGCGGCCTCGCCTGCGCGGTTTCCTGACAAATGTGCACCGGGCGCACCTTGGCGGCGGTCGCAGGCGCAGATGCTCACGTCGACGACACGCCATCGGGACGGGCCGAGCGCCGCCGTGCTCGATTCGTGCTCAGGCGACGCTTGGATCGGGTGCGTCAGGCCGGGCGCCGGGCTTCATGACCCGGCGAATCGGTGCGGGATCGACGCCAGGGTGCATTCCCTGCACTTGTGGCAGGAAGCTCAGGGCGTTGAGCCGCCCAACCGGCTTCTGGAGCCACGTCTCCACGCTCCGACCGTCCGTCGGCAGCTTCCCCCGGATCACCGTGGCGTGCTCGGCGATCGTCCGTCGGTTGGTTCGGCTGTCTGCGACGACCACCCACGTCCCGACCGTAACAGGATCCCACCCGCGCTCCCTGGCAACGCGTTCGGCCAGCCGACGTTTGCGATCCAGGGTTCCCAACATCTCATTGAGGTCGACGACCTCCGTCTTGAGCTCGATCAGGAGGGCGATGCGACTTGTCGAATGCCAGGCGAGGATGTCGATGATCCCGCGCTCCCCGTAGATCGAGAACGAGACCTCCGGCTCCACGAGCCAGTCGGAACGTGCTTGCATGTGGCGGGCCATGATCTCGTGCATGCGGGCGTGTCTGGCGCTCACGAGCCGGGTCAGATCGCCCCCCTGCCAGCGCAGTACCGAATCCAGGTGAGCATCGAGTGCCGCCGCGACAGCGCGGATCTTCGCCAGAGGCATCGACGACAGCCGGCCACGTTCTATCCGCAGGACATCCCAACGCGTGACGCCGGCCCGCTCGGCCAGATCCTCCTGGCGCCATCGCTTCTTGACCCGGATCGATCGAAGCGACCACCCGAGGCGTTGATCGTTCATGCCGGGAGCGTGACAGGCACCGCTCACCGGCCGGTTATCTTCGTGTTACAAGCGGGTTGCCCGACGCTCAAGGTGTGCCCTCCAAGCGGCCTTCGTGAGGGCCGTCGTAGACTCCTTTCGTGCAGGATCGAGGCCGCGCCAACGGCGCCAACACCCCTTATGGCCACGTCTACGTCGTCAGCGCCGCACGGACGCCGATCGGGAAGTTCGCGGGCGCACTGGCCACTGTCCCGGCCGTCGAGTTGGGTGGTGTCGCCATTCGTGCCGCCGTCGAACGTGCCGGGCTCCCCGATGGGGCGCCGATCGACGAGGTCCTGATGGGCCAGGTGCTCCAGGCGGGTGCGGGTCAGGCATCAGCGCGGCAGGCGGCCCTGCGCGCCGGTCTTCCGGACACGACGAGTGCTACGACGATCAACCGGGTATGCGGGTCCGGGCTCAAGGCGATCATGCTCGGCGCCGCGGAAATCCGTGCCGGCGACGCGGAGATTGTCGTCGCGGGCGGCATGGAATCGATGAACGGCGCCCCATACCTGCTGCCAGCCGCCCGCTTCGGTTACCGGCTTGGCAACGGCGAACTCGTCGACTCGACGGTCGCCGATGGTCTGTGGTGCGCGATCGAGGATTGCCACATGGGCACCCATGCCGAACGTGTGGCAATCAGGGAGCATGTGAGCCGGCAAGACCAGGATGCCTTTGCCCTTGCCAGCCATCAAAAGGCGATCGCCGCGATCGATGCCGGCCGCTTCGATACGGAAATCGCGCCGGTCACGGTCAGGGACTCGAGGGGTCGCGAGACGGTCGTGACCACAGACGAAGGGCCGAGACGCGACTCCAGCGCCGACGCGCTGGCGCGGCTGAAGCCGGCCTTCGCACTGCCCGTTGGCGATGACCGTGGCGAGGCCACGGACGGGACGGTCACGGCCGGGAACGCGCCCGGGATCACGGACGGAGGCGCAGCGACCGTGTTGGCCTCCGAACGGACCGTTGAACGTCTCGGTCTGACGCCCCTTGCCCGAATCGTTGGTTATGCCCAGGCCGAGGTCGCCCCAAAGTGGCTCTTTCTCGCGCCGGTCGAGGGCGTCCGCCGTCTTCTCGACCGGATCGAACTCCCGATCGAGGCCTTCGACCTGATCGAGATCAATGAGGCATTTGCCGCGCAGGTCCTGGCCGATGGTCGCCAGCTCGGTTTCGATTGGGACCGAGTCAATGTCAACGGCGGCGCCATCGCCCTCGGGCACCCGATCGGAGCCAGCGGGGCGCGCATCGTGGCCACGCTCCTGCACGAATTGCGGCGTCGGGGCGGGCGTTACGGACTGGCGACGCTCTGCCTCGGTGGCGGCGGTTCGGTGGCGGCGGCCTTCGAGCGCGTCTAGTCGACCCCAGCCGATTGGAAAGCCCCGGGAGCGGTGTCGGGGGACACCGAACAATCCCGGGGCTCGAGTACTGCGATGCCGGCGGGCGACTTTGTTGTCGCCCGGCTGATCAGTCGGCGATGGTTACCACTTGCCACCCTTGAGCTGGCCACGGATCTCGCCGCCAGGGTAGGTCGTGGTGTGCACGTTGGCGTAGACGGCGCCGGCCCGGATCGCCCGGAGAACCTCGGCGAACTCGCCGGGGGCAATCCCCTGGGCTGCTGGCCCGAGGATCTCGGCAGGGACGATCGTGCCGGCGAGGACGCCGGCGGGAGTTGCCGGGCAGGCCGCCTCGGTTCCACCGCATAGGCTGGCAATGACATTGCCGGGCGCAGCCACGCCCACCTGGGCGAAATGGAGATGTGCCCCTGTCACGGCCCCGCCCTGGAGACCCGAGTAGGTCAGCTCGTAGGTGATCGTCGAGGTCCCGGGGTCGATCCTGAGGCGAAGCCTTCCGGTGCCCGTCGTCGAGATGGACGGTACTTCGGCGAACCCGCTAAGGCTTGCCTTGACGTCACGTCGCTCTGAGTCGCCGTCGTGGTCGTCGTCGGCCGATGCCGTGCCGATCACCCCGACCGTCAGGACCGCCGCAGCGGCGAGGATCAGGATTCGCTTCATGGATACCTCCTGGTGAGTTCGCGGGAGCCGGACGCAAGGAATCTCCCTGGCGCCCTACGTGAGTCTGAGGCATTCGGCAATCGATAGGTTTCACCATTAACCGCCCAGGACCGCCGAATTCGCAAGATTCTGGTGCGTTCGCGCACCAGGGGTGGGCCGCTCGGCCGGTAGGTCCAACGCCCGGAACGGGCCGGTATTCCAGGTGATCTGGCGCCAGGGAGGCGATCGCGAAGGCTGCCCGGACCGGCATGAAGCGGGCTACGATGCGGCAATGACGGACACCACCGCGCTGCCTTCGGCCCGGGATCTACCTACCGTCCCATCGTTCGGGCAATTCATCGCGGGGGACTGGTGCGAGTCCACGTCCGGGGCAACATTCGAGAGCCGGAATCCTGCCGATACGCGCGACGTGATTGGAAGGTTCCAGCTAGGGACCGCGGCGGACGTCGCGATGGCTGTGAGCGCGGCGTGGGCCGCTCGTCCGATGTGGCAGCGGACCCCTGCGCCAAAGCGCGGCGAGATCCTGTACGCGTTCGGGGCGCTGATGGCGCAGCACAAGGAGCGCCTCGCCCGGGCCATGACCCGCGAGATGGGCAAGGTCCTGTCCGAGGCCCGCGGCGACGTCCAGGAGGGGATCGATATCGCTTACCTCATGGCCGGCGAAGGTCGTCGGATGGTCGGCGACACAGTGCCGAGTGAGCTCCCCGACAAGTGGGCCATGAGCATCCGCCAGCCGATCGGGTTTGCCGGGATCATCACCCCCTGGAACTTCCCGATGGCCATCCCGTGCTGGAAGATGATGCCCGCTCTCGTCACCGGCAACGTCGTCATCTTCAAACCGTCGAGCGACACGCCGCATTGCGCCACGCTCCTCGTCGAACTGATGGCCGAGGCCGGTTTTCCGCCCGGCGTTGTCAACCTGGTCACGGGATCCGGCGGGGACGTCGGGGACGCGATTGTCGACAACGTCGACATCGGGGCCATTTCGTTCACCGGTTCATCGGCCACCGGTCGGCAGATCGCGACGAAGGCCGGACGAGCGCTCAAGCGGCTCTCCCTCGAGCTCGGCGGCAAGAACGGCGTCGTGGTCCTGAGGGACGCTGACCTCGACCTCGCGACCGAAGGCATCCTGTGGAGCGCGTTCGGGACCACGGGCCAGCGGTGCACCGCCTGCTCGCGGGTCATTGTCGAGCGCCCGGTCGTTGAGCCGCTCCTCCAGCGCCTCGAGGCTCGGACGCGCAAGCTCCGGCTGGGGCCGGGCCTCGACGAGACGACCGATGTCGGCCCGCTCATCAATGCCGCTGCCGCGGACAAGGTCGGCTCATATGTCGAGGTGGGCCGGACCGAAGGCGACCTGGTGACCGGCGGCGCCCGATCGACCGCGGATGCCCTTGCCCACGGCCACTTCTTCGAACCGACCATCTTCCGCGGCATCCGGCCGATGGATCGAATCGGCCAGGAAGAGATCTTCGGCCCGGTCCTGTCAGTGATCGAGGTCGAAGACTACGCGGGGGCGATGACCGCGCTCAACCAGACCCGCTACGGGCTTT
>JANNQZ010000183.1:0-5434 GCA_031401015.1 Chloroflexota bacterium
CTCCAAGCCTCGCCTAGTGGCCGAATGCGGGATCCCCGCGACGCGGCGATTGCCCGCGCTTGACGGTCTAGGTGGGGCTGTGTAGATTCCCGGATGACAAGGGGCCTTGCATCCAATGGTCATGCTTCCTTGCCATACCTCGGCGGCGGAACAACCGGCACAGGAGACGTAACCGATGGACGCTGGGGCCTTTTCGAGCGGGCTTCTGACCGGACTGCGCGAAGGCGTCGAGGCGGCGCTGATCGTGAGCATCATCTGCGCGTACCTGGCGCGGACCGGCAATCGCGCTCACTTCCCGAAGATCTTCTCCGGCGTGGCCGCCGCGGTCGGCCTGAGTGCCGTGCTCGGCATCGCGCTGTTCGTCACCGTCGGCAGCTTCGAGGCGCCGTACGAACAACTGTTCGAGGGCGCCACGCTGCTGCTCGCCGCAGGCGTGGTGACCTGGATGCTGTTCTGGATGCGTCGCCAGGCGGCCACCGTCAAGGGTGAACTGCAGGCCGCCGTGGACCGGGCGCTGGACGATGGGTCCGCCAGGGCCCTCTCACTGCTCGCGTTCGTGGCCGTCATCCGGGAGGGGATCGAGACCTCGTTGTTCCTCACCGGCCAGGCCGCGTCGGCCGACCAGGGGGCGGGCTCGGTCGCGGTCGGTGCCGTCATCGGCCTGTCGATCGCGCTGTTCCTGGGCGTTGGCTTCTACCAGGGGTCACGCCGGCTCAATCTGGCCTCGTTCTTTCGATGGACCGGGATCGCCCTCGTCTTCATTGCAGCGGGCCTGCTTGGCGTGGCCGCGCACGAGTTCATCGAGATCGGCGTCATTCCGTTTGGCACCGGAACCTTGTTCGATCTGAGCGGGATCCTGCCACATGACCCGGCTGCGGGCAGCCTGGTCGGGCAGTTCCTGCGCGCCCTGTTCGGGTACACCGCGACGCCCGAGGCGACCACGTTCGTCGTGTGGCTCACCTACCTCGTCGTCGTCCTCACCCTGTACCTGCGCCCGATCTCGCCGCTCCCCGGCCGGTCTGACGGCGCCATCGCTCCCGCCCGGAGCTGACCGGCCTCGACCGCCCCCGCCTGCCCGGGCGACCGGTCAGAAGGGCAGGAACGCCCCGAGGTCCGGCAGGCCGCCGTCGAGTCCGAGCAGGAAGACGGAGCCGACCACGAGGCTGAACACGCCGGCCACCGCCCCGAACGCGACGTAGACGCGCTCACGCGCCTGGCTCGATACAAACCCGACTGAGCTGATTAGCACGATGGCGAAGTTGGAGATGAGCAGCCCGATCACGAACGCAAGCAGCATCGGAATACCGAGCCCGGCACTGGACGCGCCACCAACAGCGGCGATGAGCAGCACCTGGCTGCCGGTCTCGGCGCCGATCCCGTGGATCATCCCGACCCCCAACGCCGTGCGGGCGCCATACGAACTCATCTCCAACGGCTCGACATGCTCATGGCCGTGCAGCCATGCCTGGAACCGGCGCCATCCGAGTCGGACTCCGTCGAACACGAGCATCCAGCGGCTTCGTAGCCGAAACGACTCGCCGGCCCGCGCGTAGCGATAGATCGAGTAGATGACCCACACCCCGAGGCCGACGAGGGTCAGCCCGACGATCCGCCCCATCAGCGGGTCCAGCCAGTCGGGCAGGAGCGCCCCGAAGGTGAGCGCAACGAGCCCAAGCGCGATCACGACGAGGCCGTGGCCGACCGCGTAAAGCGTCCCAAGGCGGATCGCGTCGATCTGGCCCGCCAGAAGTCCCTGGCTTCGGAGGTTGGGATGGGCCGCCAGCGACGGCGCGAGCGTCGCGGCCCCGGGCCGCCCGTCGTGGGCGCGGACCTCGAATGCGCCGCCGTGGCCGTGACTGTGGCCGACGGTGGCTTGGTGCTGCTCCGTGTGAGCGGCCTCCGCGATCCGAGCTGATGCGGTCGTGCTGGTGATGTCGGTGATGGCCGCGATGTGGTCCCAGTCAATGCCGTGACGGATGCCCAGGAAGAGGCCCGTGAGCAGGACGCCGAGGCCGACGCCGGTCGTGGCGGTGGTCAGGGCGGCGACGGTGGATTCGATCACGTCGGGTCCTCAATGGGATTGCTGCGAGCGTACCGGATTGGTCACCCATATTGCAACAAGTTGCAAGTGCAATGACATGCGCTCATCGAGGTATGCTTCGCACGATGTCGAGCAACAGTTCATACGGCGCCGCGCCCCGGGCGGACTGGCCGAACGTCCGCCAACAGCTGCGCGCCCACGGGTTGCGCTGGACGCCGCAGCGCCGGACGCTCATCGAGGTCCTCGCGCGGACGGACGGTCACGTCACCGGCGCCGGCCTCATCGAGCGTTGCCGAGCGGTGGACCCCGCCACGATCCCGTCGACTGTCTACCGGACGCTCGACGTCCTGGAGGGACTGGGGCTGCTCAGCCACAGCCACGGTGCGGACGGGCGCGAGGAGTTCCACGTCCAGCCGCTCGCGGCGCACGGCCATCTGCACTGCGATTCGTGCGGGACGACGTGGGAGATCATGGCCGATGAGGCCGCCGCCGTGGTCGATTCGATGCAGCGTAGCCGCGGCTTCGCCGTCGACCTGAGCCATCTGTCGGTCGCCGGCCGGTGCGCCGGCTGCTCGCCGGAGCTAGCTGGCTGATGGGCCGCATGAAGCCCGACATGGCAAGACTAACCGGAGGCCGCCAGGTGTCGGCCGGGACGCGGCCTGGTCCGGCCGAACGGGTCATCCCTGGGCCCGACCAGGAATCCGTCTGGGACTACCCGCGCCCACCGCGGGTTGAACCTGTTCCAGAACGGCTTCGAGTGATCGTGGATGGGGCATTGCTCGCCGACACCATGAACGGCTTCCGGGTCCTGGAAACCGCCGGAGCGCCCGTGTACTACTTCCCACCGCAGGATGTCCGGATGGATCGGCTCGTGGATGGTCCGCACCGCTCGCACTGCGAGTGGAAGGGAACCGCGAGCTACCACACGTACGTGGAAGGGTCGCGTCGGATCGACAACGTCGCCTGGTCGTATGCGGCACCGAACCCTGGCTACGAGGCAATCCGGGGCCACCTGGCCTTCTATCCCGGACGCGTCGACGAAGCCTGGGTCGGCGAAGAGTTGGCCACCCCGCAGCCCGGCCATTTCTACGGCGGCTGGGTGACCTCGCGGATCGTCGGCCCGATCAAGGGCGAGCCCGGCTCCTTCGGCTGGTAGACATCAGTCGGCCGTCGGCACGCCCAGGATGTTGAAGCCGCCGTCGACATACAGGATCTCGCCGGTAACCGCGCTCGACAGGTCCGAGGCGAGGTAGACAGCCGTCCGGCCCACGTCCTCCGGGGTGATGTTGGCCCGCAGTGGCGCCACCTCGGCGAACTCCCCGTACATCTTCTTGAACCCGGCGATCCCCGACGCAGCGAGGGTCCGAACCGGGCCGGCACTGATGGCATTGACCCGCACGCCGTCCGGCCCCAGGTCCGCAGCCAGATAGCGAACCGAGGCTTCCAGGGCCGCCTTCGCCACGCCCATGACGTTGTAGTTGGCGACCACCTTCTCGGCACCGTAGTAGGTGAGGGTCACGATGGACGAGCCATGTCGGAGTAGCGGACGCGCCTCGCGGGCCAGGGCGACCAGCGAGTAGGCCGAGACATCCAGCGCCAGCGCGAAACCCTCCCGCGACGTGTCCACGAAGCCGCCTTCGAGGTCCTCTCGACGGGCGAAGGCGAGGGCATGGACCAGGATGTCGAGTCGATCGTGCGCCTCCGCCCAACGCGCGAAGACCGTCCGGATCTGATCGTCCGACTGCACGTCGCATGGCTCGACGAAGGTCGAGCCGATCGAGGTGGCCAGCGGCCGGACGCGTCGCTCAAGCAGGCTCTCGACCGACGAAAAGCCGACCTCGGCGCCCGCATCGTGGAGCGCCCGGGCGATCCCCCAGGCGATCGAATGATCGTTGGCCACGCCGAAGATCAGCGCGTTCCTCCCGTTCAGCAACCCCACTCTGTGCACCTCAACATGCGATTGCCGCGCGAGGCGACCCACGGGAGCCTACCATCGGGCGATGCCTGCGACCGACCCTGCTGACCCTGCCGCCCTTCGGGCCGCCCTGCTGGGCGTCGAGGGCTTCATCCTCGATGCCGACGGTGTCATCGTGCTCAAGGGCGAGCCGATCGAGGGCTCAGTGCAGGCACTGGCGCGTCTTGATGCCCGAGGAACGCCGTATCGCGTGGTCACCAACTTCTCAGTCGCGCATCGGACGACGCTGGCGGCATGGTTTACCAAGCGGGGTACGACGCTTGACCCGGAACGGATCATCACCGCCGCCTCAGCCTCGGCGGCGTACACATCCACGATGTTTGAAGGCCGGCCGCTCTACGTGATCTCCGGTCCGGACGCCCTTCGCGAATTTGCTGGCCAGGCCATTCTCTCGAGCGAGGAGGCGGCCAAGGCGGCGCCCGGGGACGTTGCCGCGGTCGTGGTCGGGGATGGCGGCGACGATCTCTCGTACGCGAACCTGGATACGGCGTTCCGGCTGATCCTGGGCGGCGCGGCGTTCCTGGCCATGCATCGGAACCCTTGGTGGTTGACACCCAAAGGGCCAACCCTGGACGCAGGGGCTGCTGTCGCCGGCCTCGAATACGCGACCGGGATCCGGGCCACGGTCCTGGGGAAGCCCTCGCCGGAGGTCTTCCGCCAGGCGCTCGACGGACTTCGTCGCGATCTCGGACGACGCGTGCCGGCCAGCGCGGTCGCGATGGTCGGCGACGACCCCGATGCCGACGTCCGGGCCGCCCAGCGCGTCGGCCTGCGCGGAGTCCTGGTGCTGACCGGCAAGACAACGGCGCAGCACCTGGAGGAACCGACCCTCGGCCGTGGCCGCCGGGCCCCGGACGCGATCGCTCCCTCGCTGGCCGAGATCGTGGCCGCGCTAGACTGACCGGAATTCGCCCAGACCCTGCTGCCACGAGGTCCACGCCGCTATGACCACCGAGTCCACGCCGCGAATCAAGATCACGTACGCCACCCTTCGCGCCGACAATGAGGAGCTCCACGCGCAGTTCGAGACGGCCCTTGCGACGGCCCGGACCCAGCTCGGCGGGTATCACCGCAACTCCGTGGCAGGCGCCTGGCGCGACGGTGACGGGACCTTCGAGGTCCGCTCGCCGATCGATGCGGAGATCGTCCTCGGGACGTTCGCCCGGGGCACGGCTGGGGACATCGAGGACGCGGTCTTGGCGGCGCGCGGAGCTCAGCCGGCGTGGGCCGCGGTTCCCTGGCGAGAGCGCGTTGCGATCATCAAGCGAGCCGGGGACCTGATCAGCGAACGGCTGATGAGCTACTCGGCGCTGATGGCGATCGAGGTCGGCAAGAATCGGATCGAGGCCCTCGGCGAGGTCGAGGAGTCGGCCGACCTGCTGCGCTACTACGCCTCGACGATGGAAGCCAACGACGGC
>JANNQZ010000184.1:0-5518 GCA_031401015.1 Chloroflexota bacterium
CCCGACGGAGCGACGCTGAGATCGTCCTTGCTGCTGCCGGTCACGCGGCCAGGGCCTTGCGAGCCGGGATCACGACGGCGCGTGGAGCCGGGTCCATCCGCAACCTCGAGTTGGTCCTGCGCGACGCCATCGCCGCCGGTCAGGTCCCCGGCCCCCGACTCGTGGGCGCGGGCTCGGCGATCGGGATCACCGGGGGTCACGGGCACCAGTTTGGGATCGAGGCGGACGGCGAACTCGCGCTCACGAGGGCGGTTCGCCAGCAGGTTCGCGATGGCGCCGACGTCATCAAGATCGTCGCCTCCGAGGCGGCTATGCTCACCACTACCGGGCTCGCCCCCGGCCAGCTCGTCTACGGCGACGCAGAGTTGACCGAGTCCGAGATCGGCGCGATCGTCGCAGAGGCGCGCCGGCTCCACGTTCGGGTCATGAGCCACGCCCAGGGCTCGGACTCGGTCATCGCATCGGCGCGCGGCGGCGTGGACAGCGTCGAACACGCCTGGCTGGCGGATCGAGCGGCCATCGAGGCCCTCGCCGCTTCGGGAGCCTTTCTCGTGCCGACGCTGGTCGTCACCGACGTCAATCGCGACCTGCCCGGACTCACCCCGACGCAGCGCGAACGCCAGGAGCTCATCGAACGCCGCCATCGCGCCTCGACCGAGGCCGCGATCGAGCTCGGCGTCCCGATCGCGACCGGTACCGACACCGGCGAAGTCGGCGTGACCGCGGACATGGTCTGGCGCGAGATCGTCCTGCTCCACGACCACGGGGCCTCCCCGATGGCCGCGATCAAGGCCGCCACGAGCGGCGCGGCTCGGCTACTGGGCCTCGACGCCGAGATCGGGACAGTCGCGGCGGGCAAGCGAGCCGATCTCATCATGGTAGATGGCGATCCACTCGCCGATCTCGCTCGGCTCCAGGCGCCGCGCGTCGTGATGCAGGCCGGCCGAGTCGTCCCTCTCGCCTGATGTAGCGATCCTCGGATGCCGCCATCGAGTCTCTCCTCGACGGCGACGCGTACCGGCTACCCTCGCCGGGTGCCGAGTCCCAATCGATCATCTGATGTGAACGGATGTGCTATTCTGATCGACATCCGGCTCGGATATAGTGGGGGTCCGCGGCGATGCTGGAATTGGCAGACAGGGCAGACTCAAACTCTGCTGTTCGTGAGGACGTGTGGGTTCAAGTCCCACTCGCCGCACCAGAATTCGATGACCCCGGCATCCAGTGCCGAGCTACGCCACCGGACCCGTCCTCGTGCGTTGATGAGCGGGGCCTGGGTCGTTGCTACCCGTATCTGCTCGGCCTGTATCTCGGCGACGGCATGTTGACCCTGGCCCCTCGGAACGTCTGGCGTCTGCGGATCAGCCTGGACACGAAGTATCCGTGCATCATCGCCCGAGCCAAGGCTGCGATCGCTGAGGTCGGGGCGCGCACCGCTGGGGAAACTGCTCGCCAGGGCTGCGTCGAGCTCCACAGCAACTGGAAGCATTGGAGGTGCAATTTCCCGCAACATGGGCCCGGCCCGAAACACGAGCGACAGATCAGACTCGAGCCGTGGCAGACCAGCCTGGTATCGAAGTACCCCGATGAGTTCCTGGCGGGCCTGATCCATTCAGATGGGTGCCGTTGCATGAATCGAGTGAAAGGGCACCAGTACCCGCGCTACTTCTTCACGAACCTTTCCGTGGACATTCGAGCACTATTTGCATCGACGTGCGCATTGGTGGCAGTCGAGTGCCGGCTTGCTGGTCCTCGCAACATGTCCGTCGCGCGACGCAGGAGCGTCGAAATACTGGATCGGCTGGTCGGCCCGAAGTCGTGACACACCTTCGTCGTATCCATGGCCTCACTTCGCGTGGCCGATTCATTGGCCGGCGCGCAGGGCCAGCCAGACCTCTCCGAGATCGGCTGTCGTGGACAGGTTCCGACCACTCAGCTGCTCGAATTGCCGTGGTCGATAGGCGAGGGTGTTCGGGTATGCCGAGCGCGTCGGCGACCGAGAACCCGGGCGGTTCTGTGGATTGCACGATTGCGGGGCCAGTGACCTTCATGCACACTCCCCCGATCCGGCGGTTGGGTCCGGCGTTGGAGAGGGACGGATCAAGATGGCAGGAACCGCGATGGACACGGGCGCCGCAGGGGTGGGAGCCGGCGAGGTCGAGACTCGCTCGATCGACTACGTTCCCGAGTCCGAGCGACACGGCAAGGTCTGGCAACAGGGCCCGTTCTGGTTCCTTGGCAACTTCCAGTTCTTCACGATCACGATCGGGTTCATCGGGCCGTCAATCGGGTTGACGATGCTCCAGACGGTCATCGCGGGCACCCTCGGCATCGCGTTCGGGACCCTGTTCATGGCGTTCCACGCGACCCAGGGACCCCATCTCGGACTCCCCCAGATGATCCAGTCACGCGCCCAGCTCGGGCATCGCGGGGTCATCGTCGCCCTGTTCGGCTCGTTCGTGACGTTCATGTTGTTTAACGTCGTCGATGTCATCCTGCTCGGCAGCGGGCTCAACGGCATCTTCGGCTGGGACCCGATCCTGATCGGCGTGGGGACGACCGTGATCGCCGTCGCCCTGGCCATCTACGGCCACGATCTGCTCCATCGAGTTTTCCGGCTGCTGTTCTTCGTCGCGCTGCCGTTCTACGTCATCCTGACGGTCGGGATCATCAGCGGAGCCGTCGCCGGAGCGCCGCCGGCAGCCGGCGAGTTCACCTGGGCGGCCATGTTGGCGCAGTTCACTGCGGCAGCGGCCTACAACATCACCTACGCACCCTATGTCTCCGACTATTCGCGCTATCTGCCGCGGTCGACCCGGACCAAGCCGATCGTCCTGTCGGTCTTCCTCGGCGCCGCGGGCTCGGCCGTCTGGCTCATTGCGATCGGGGCCTGGCTGGCATCAAGCCTTGGCGCGTTCGACGCCCTCGTGGCGCTTCGCGACGCAGGTGACCAGCTCTTCGTCGGCCTCGGGTCGCTGCTGGCCATCCTGTCCGTGCTGGCTCTGGTGGCCACGATGGGGATCAACGCCTACAGCGCGATGCTCTCGGCGGCAACCGCGATCGACTCCATCAAGGCGGTCAAGCCAACCCGCAACCTGCGTGTCATCACGATCGTGGTGCTGGCGGTCATCTGGACCGCAATCGCGCTATCGTTCGGCGGCGACGCGATCGGGGCCTTGTTCAGCAGCCTTGTCGTGATGCTCTACCTGCTGGTTCCGTGGACCGCGATCAACCTGGTCGATTACTTCTTCGTCCGGCGCGGCCGATACGCGATCACAAATCTGTTCACCCCGAGCGGGATCTACGGAACCTGGGGGCGGCGTGGGCTGATTGCCTTCGCGATCGGGCTCGCGTCGATGCTCCCGTTTGTCGTCATCCCCGCCGGATTCACCGCGGAGCCCATCACTGGGCCGATCGCCGCGTCGCTGGGCGGGGCGGACATTTCGGCCGTTGTCGGGCTGGTCGTGTCCGCTGCCGCGTATTACCTCCTCACCCGGTCGCTCGACCTGGCGGCCGAAGCGCCGGCCATCGAGGCAAGTGAGCGAACGATCGCTTCAACCATGCCGTGAGCGATCCGCGTACCGAGGTGCTCGAAGCGGCGGCCGCCCTGGTCGCCGCCTTCGGGGCCCACGACGTCGCGGGGTACTTCGCCGCGTTCGACCCCGATGCGACGTTCCTGTTCCATACGACGCCCGAACGGCTCGGATCGAGGGCGGCCTACGAACGTGAGTGGCGAGCGTGGGAAGCAGGCGGGTTTCGGGTCCTTTCGTGCCAGTCCAGCGAGCCACGGGTCGATCTCGTGTCGGCCAACATCGCGGTGTTCACCCATCGGGTCAGGACCCTGACGCGCGATGCTGCGGGCGAGCGCGACCTGGCGGAGCGCGAGACGATCGTGTTTCGGCGGAGCGAGGACGGCCGCTGGCTCGGCGTTCACGAGCACCTCTCGGCCGAGCCGTGACGGATCAGGACGATCGCGCTCCCGATCAAGCGCCGGAGCGGGCGCCCGAGGATGCTCGGCGCCCGATTGGACCACCGGATGGCCGAACCGTGCCGCGGTTTGCCGGCCCTGACACGTTTGCCCGGCTGCCTCGTCTCGATTCTGTCGGCACGGCCGCGGTGGCCGTGGTGGGTGTCCCGTTCGACGCCGGGGTGTCGTATCGGAGCGGCGCCCGATTCGGCCCATCCGCGATCCGCGCCGCCTCGAAGCTGCTCCGTCCCTATCACCCGGCGCTCGACGTCGAGCCGTGGCTGGTCCACCAGGTCGCCGACGCCGGCGACATTGTGGGCAACCCGTTTGACATCGTCGAGGCGCTTTGCCAGATCGAGGCCGCCGCGACTTCCCTGGCGTCACGCGCGGGCCGCCTGATCGCCCTGGGCGGTGATCACACGATCGCGTTACCGCTCATCCGTGCCGTGCATCGTGCTCACGGCTCCGTCGCGCTCATCCATTTCGATGCGCACCTCGACACCTGGGACACGTACTTCGGGGCACCGTATACGCACGGGACGCCATTCCGTCGAGCGTTCGAGGAGGGCCTGTTGGCCGACGGTCGATCGGTCCACGTGGGGATTCGCGGGCCGCTCTATTCGCCGACCGACCTCGCCGAGGACGCGGGCATGGGTTTCTCGATCATTTCGACCGCGGAGGTCGCCCGCCGTGGCGTGGACGACACCATCGCGCGCATCCGGGCCCGAGTCGGAAGCGGACCCGTCTACTTGAGCATTGACATCGATGTCCTGGATCCCGCGCATGCGCCGGGCACCGGGACGCCCGAACCGGGCGGCCTGACGACGCGCGAGCTTCAGACCATCCTGCGCGGGCTCGACGGTCTCGACATCGTCGGTGCCGACATCGTGGAGGTCGCTCCGGCCTACGATCATGCGGAACTGACCGGGCTTGCGGCGGCAAACGTGGCGTTCGAGTATCTCGGCCTGTTCGCGCGCGCCGCGGATCGGTCGGCGCGGTGAGGGCCGGGCTGACACCGTCCACCTCGCCGATCGCGTCGCTCGCGGCCGCCGTCGCCAGCGGGCGCGCCACGGCCGTGTCGATGGTCCAGGAGGCATTGGAGCGGATCGCTCGCCACGACCCGGCCATCAATTCGGTCGTGGCGTTACGCGCGGTCGAGGCCCTCGAGGAAGCCGCCGAGGTCGACGCCAGGGTCGCTGCCGGCGCTTCCCCCGGCCCGTTGGCCGGCGTGCCGGTGCTTGTCAAGGACCTCGAGGATGTCGCAGGCATGCTCACGACACAGGGCTCACAGCTGTTCGTCGGTTCGCCGCCCGCTGCAACGGACAGCCTGATCCCCGCCCGGCTGCGCGCCGCAGGTGCCGTCATCATCGGCAAGACGAACCTCCCCGAGTTCGCCATCGAGGGATACACCGACAACCTTGTCTTCGGTCCAACCCGGAACCCATGGTCGCTCGAACACTCGCCCGGGGGATCGAGCGGCGGATCGGCGGCAGCCATCGCCGCAGGTCTGGTCCCGATCGCCACGGCCACCGACGGCGGCGGTTCGATCCG
>JANNQZ010000185.1:0-2565 GCA_031401015.1 Chloroflexota bacterium
AAGGCCGCCCTGCGCGAGATGGTCGCCCCCGGCCTCGTGGCCGTCGCGACGCCGGTCCTCGTCGGCCTCCTGCTCGGCTACCAGGCCGTGGCAGGCATGCTCATGGTCGGCACGATTGCCGGCGTCCTGCTGGCCACCGTCCTCAACAACGGGGGCGGCGCCTGGGACAACGCCAAGAAGTACATCGAGTCCGGCCATCTCAAGGACGACGAGGGCAATGTCCTCGGCAAGGGCAGCGATGCCCACGCCGCGGCCGTCGTCGGCGACACGGTCGGCGACCCGTTCAAGGACACCGCCGGCCCGTCGCTCCACGTCCTCGTCAAGCTCCTCGCCACGATCACCCTGGTGTTGGCGCCCCTCTTCATCCGCTAGGAACAAGCCGAACCGAGAATCGTCGCGCATGACGCGTCCAGGCCAAGACGCCGGCGAGCACCCGAGCGCGCGCACCCGGAGGTGCGTAAGCAAGGGCGCGGAGCCGGCAACGCCGGCCTGGGCCGTCAGGCGCGACGCCTAGGTTGTGGACACGCTCCTCCAGGCGCTGATCATGGGGATCGTGCAGGGACTCACGGAGTTCCTGCCGGTCTCGTCGTCCGGGCACCTGATCGTGGTGCCGTTCCTGCTTGGCTGGAACGACGCGTTCATCACGTCGCTGGCGTTCAGCGTGATGCTTCACATCGGCACCCTGGCCGCCCTGCTCGCCTATTTTCGGGCGGACTGGCTCCGGCTCGTGCCGGCGGGGTTCGCGGCCATCCGCGATCGCTCGTTCAAGGGAGATCCCGACCGGCGACTCGCCTGGCTGCTCGTGGCCGCCACGATCCCGGCCGCGCTTGCCGGGTTGCTCCTCGAAGACCTGATCTCCATGGCGTTTCGTGAGATCGGCCTGGTCACCGTCATGCTGGTCGTGGGCGGTGGAATCCTGTGGTTGGCCGATCGCCGCGGCGGGCGTGACAAGGGGATCGCCGATGTCTCGCTCTGGATTGCGCTCGGGATTGGCGCGGCACAGGCACTGGCCCTCGTCCCGGGCATCTCCCGCTCCGGCATCTCCATCTCCGCGGCGCGTCTCGCCGGTCTCGACCGGGCGTCGGCCGCTCGATTTTCGTTCCTGATGGCCACACCGATCACTGCCGGAGCCGCACTGTTCGAGGCTCGACGGCTTATGGCCGGGGAAGCCGGTGTTGACATGAGCATCGGACCGTTGGCGGTCGGGATGGTGGCGGCGTTCGTTTCGGGCGCTCTGGCGATTCGCGTGCTGCTGCAGTTTCTGCGGTCGAACTCGCTCAATGTCTTCGTCTGGTACCGGATCGTCCTGGCCGCGGTCATCCTCGTCGCCTGGCTGGCGTGATCCGTCCGGCGGGTGGAACATGCAGGTCATGAAGCAGCACCGCCACAGCGCCATCCGGGACGTGGTCGAGCGACGCCCCATCCGGACCCAGCAGGAGCTGGCCGCGGCACTCCGTGAGCGGGGCTTCCGAACGACTCAGGCCACGATCTCCCGGGACGTCGCCGAACTCGGCCTGATCAAGGTCCCTCGGGATGGAACCGCTGCCTACGCGCTGCCGCCCCGACTCGTGGAAGCGGAGACCTCGGGCGAGGAGCGGCTTCGAACGCTCTTCTCGGATCTGCCGGTCGAGCTCCACGAAGCGGGGTTGCTGATCATCGTGCGCACCCTGCCGGGATCGGCCCACGCCATCGCCGCGGCCCTGGATCGGGCGCGCTGGCCGGAGGTCGCCGGCTCCATTGCCGGTGATGACACGGTCTTTGTGGCGGTCCCAGACCGAGCGTCGCTCAAGCGCGTCAAGGCCCGCCTGCTGCGCCTGACCGAAGGCGGCTGATCCCGCGCCAGCGATTCGATCCGGAAGTCAACAAGGGGTCAACCGGGGTCACGGGCGGCGGTCGGCGTCGGCGGTCGGCGTCGGCGCGGGCGATTCCCGTCCGGTTGGTGTAAGCGACACAGAAATCCCTCGAACGTGTCGGCGGCTCCAAGGAGGCTGGAACTTGCGACGAATCGGGACTCGAATGGGTCGGACAATCCAGCCGGGCTGGCATCGTTGCGAGATTGTGTCCCGTTGACCAATCCGGTTGGAATCAGGGCCTCGCTGGAGGCCAGTGTCGCTTGGCCAGCGTGGGCGTGGCGCCGACGACCCGTGAACGCGACACCGACGACCCATGAACGCGACACGGACGACCGCGGGCGCAGCGCTTTGACACCCTCCCATTGCGCGACTACCATTCGCGTCCAGTTCGGAACTTCAGGCGCGCGGATTGACCGCTGGCCGCCTGGAGTTCTTTCCTTTAGCGCAGGCCGCCGCGCGGACCTTGATCACCTACCAGAGCCAGATCGCGGGGACCCACCGCCGTGAACAACAAGCCCACCTATCTCTCCAGGGAAGGTCTTCAGCGTCTCCTCTACGCGCGCCAGAGCGCCCGCATCGGGGTAGTCCGTGGGGATGTGTTTGGCTGGCCGGCTCCGCCAGGAGCCCGGCCGCCAGGCCGAGGGCATTTGCTTCATGGAGGTTTAAATAGCGCCTTTCCCGCCCGAGGCCAGCCCGGCGGTAAACGAGCCTT
>JANNQZ010000186.1:0-2381 GCA_031401015.1 Chloroflexota bacterium
TCGACGTCGGTTCCTACTCCAACGTCGTGAGGATGACTCGGTGGCCAGCTCGTTCGCTGGCCCGGTCCGCTCTTACACCAACTCTAGGGACACCAACAAGCAGCACAGGCTAGGAGGAAGTCAATGACAGATCTCCGCACGACCGGAGTCTGGATTTCGGCCGACTCGGCCAGGATCGTGCAGTGGAGTCCCGAATCCAGGTGGCGCCATCGCATTGACTCCGGTGTCCCCGGGCGTCATCGCGCCACTGGTCGCGCGCCCACGCAGCATCACGGGCAAAGCGACGGCCGGCGCGACGAGCATATGCGGGCCTTCTTCGATCGGGTCGTCCACGTCCTCTCGCTCGACAACGATTTGCTGCTGGTCGGCGACGGCGAGGTCGTCGGGCACTTCGCCGACCACGTCCCAGCCGATGATGGGACCGGCACGGCGCACGCGCTGATCGCCGAGCTGGGCGTCGGCACCGCGACTGCCTCGGCTCTCCAGATCGGCCTGGGCGTGGCCGCCCTGTTCGCCGGCTTCGGCGTCACGATCCTGCTCACGGGCCTCGGCCTGGTCTGGGCGACGTGAGCCGAGACCGAGCGAGTCAAGGCTCCGGTCCTGCGGCCGGCCAGCACGCTCGCCTAGAACCGCGACCCGGGGTTCCGACCCGGAACTCCGACCACGAACCGCGAGGGCTCTCGGAGTCCTCGCCGTTCAGCGTGCGGCGGCCCGAGGCCGGCCGGCGCCGAATGCGTTTGCCAGGTTCGTTGTCAACAGCCTGCGAGCTCGGCGGCCCGCCGGCCCAGGTCGCGGATCTCGGCCAGCAGCGGGCGCGAGAACACCCAAGGCACTTGCATCCGACCAAGGCCCAGGCGGACCTGGCCGAAAACTGACTCGGACACTCTGTGCCGGTGTCTGTCCACCGCGGGTCTCGTAGGGAGCCGATCGACGCGCGATGGCCGTCAGATCGGCGGGTGCCAGTGTCCAACAACCTCGACAACGGCCTCGGCGATCACGATGTCCTCACGAGATTCGATCCGAAGCACGGCCGGCACGCCCGACGCGGTCGCAAGGACCCGATCCTCGGCCACGTCACCGGTCGGAATCGGCGCCACGCCAAGGATCCCCAGCCGGCCCGCGATCCGTGCCCGGATCACCGTCGAGTTCTCGCCGATGCCGCCCGTGAAGACGATCGCGTCCACGCTGGGGAGGCACGTCGCCGCCGCCGCGATGCCGGCCGCTGCCCTCCGCGTGAACATCTCCAAGGCCAGGCCGGCCGCCTCGTCGCCGGTGGCTTCGGCCGCGAGCAGCTCGCGAACGTCGGACGAACGGCCGGAAACGCCCAGCAGACCCGACCGATGGTCCAGGGCGTCCGCAAGCTCGGCGACCGAAGCTCGGCCATCGCGCAACAGGGCCAGGAGGATCCCTGGGTCGAGCGCACCGGCACGCGTGCCCATCATCAGTCCATCGAGGGGTGTCATGCCCATCGACGTGTCGACCGAAACCCCGCCGTCGACGGCAGTAACCGAGCAGCCGCTGCCGAGGTGGGCAATGACGAGCCGCAGCTCCGAAGCCGGCAGGCCCAGCAACTCTGAGGCTCGCGTCACCGACCAGGCGACGGAGAGGCCGTGGAAGCCGTAGCGCCGGATGCCCCAGTCCTGGAACCAACTCGTGGGTACGGGATAGCGGTAGGCAGCCGCCGGAAGGCCCGCGTGGAACGCCGTGTCGAACGCTCCCACGTGAGGAACGTCCGGCAACGCGTGGCGGGCTGCCCGGATCGTCTCGACGGCGATCCGGTTATGGAGCGGGGCAAGGTCGGCGAGGCCCTCGATCGCATCGATCGTCGCATCGTCGAGGCGCACCGGCCCGAGGTAGCGCGTGCCGCCATGGACGACCCGGTAGCCGACCGCATCGATCGAGCTGGTCGTGATGCCGGCTGCCTCGACCGCCCGAAGCACGCTGCTGATGGCCGATGTGCGATCGGCCAAACGCGTCGCGTCGGCACCCCAAGCGATGGTCGTCTTGGCGACGGCGTCCCGCCTGGGTGTCTCGATGACCGAAGCCTTGAGCGAGCTCGATCCCGGGTTGAGGACGAGGACCCGCACCGACGCCCGCCTCAGTACGGCCACGTCCAGTCCCTGATCTCCGGCGAGTCCTCGCCGTGCTCGCGCGTATAGGCGCGGGCCTCGACCCGCTTGTCGGCCATGAGCTGGCGGACGTGAGCGACCCGGGAGCCGAGCCCAGGGACCCGGTCGATAACGTCCATGACGAGGTGGAAGCGGTCGAGGTCGTTGAGCATGACGATGTCGAACGGGGTGGTGACGGTCCCCTCCTCCTTGTAGCCCCGGACGTGGAGGTTCGAGTGGTTCGTCCGCCGGTAGGTCAGCCGGTGGATCAGC
>JANNQZ010000187.1:0-3927 GCA_031401015.1 Chloroflexota bacterium
GCCCTGTGCAACGAGCTTTACTACCTCGTGGACGGGGGCACGTTCTGGGCGGACCGCGAGGCCGACGGCCTGAGCCGTGCGGAACCCGGCCCGTTTGCCCTGCTCGAGTGCTTCGACTACCCGTTCTACAACACGCTCGACGTCTATTTCTACGCGTCGTTCGCGCTGGTCCACCTGTGGCCCGACCTGGCGAAGCGGGTGATCCGCGACTTCGTAGCCACTGTGGACGTGGCCGATCCGGAGATGGTGCCCGTGTGGGCGACCGGTGGGCAGGCGGTCCGCAAGATCGCCGGCGCACTGCCCCACGACGTGGGCGGACCGGCGGAGGACCCGTTCCTGAGGCTCAACACATACCACCTCCAGGACGTGAACAGCTGGAAGGACCTCAACCCGAAGTTCGTCCTGCTGGTCTGGCAGGCGGTGAAGCTCCTCGCCGACGACGCGCTGGTCGGGGATGCCTGGCCGGCCGTGGTGCGAGCGCTTCGCTATGTGGCGGCGTTCGACCGGGACGGCGACGGCCTGCCCGAGCACGACGGCGTGCCCGACCAGACGTACGACACGTGGCCGATGCTCGGACCGAGCGCATACGGCGGCTCGCTGTGGCTGGCGGCGCTCCGGGCCGGAATCGCCATGGGCGAGCGGATCGGGGACGAGGCGACGGTGACCTGGCTGCGCGCCACGCTGGAGCGTGCGCAGCCGGCATTCGAAGCGCGCCTCTGGTCGGGAGATAGCTACCGGTACGACGCCGGCGGCGGGCCATCCGGCGACTCGATCATGGCGGACCAGCTGGCCGGCCAGTGGTGGGCCGACGCCACGGACCTGGGCGAGATCGCGCCCGCGGCGCACGTCGACGCGGCGCTCCGGACCGTCTTCGAGCGGAACGTGCGCGGCTTCGGTGACGGCTGGATGGGAGCGGTGAACGGCGCACGGCCCGACGGGAGCGTGGACGAGTCCAGCGAGCAGTCCCAGGAGGTATGGGCCGGGACCACCTGGGCACTCGCCGCGTTCATGCTGGGTCGCGGTCTCACGGCCGAGGCATGGCAGACCGCCGAGGGCGTGGAGCGCGTCGTGGAACGGCGGGGGTACCGGTTCCGGACGCCCGAGGCCTACGATGTGGACGGCAACTTCCGTGCCACGATGTACCTGCGACCCCTCGCGATCTGGGCCATCGAGCACGCGCTGCGGGGCTCCCGTGCGTGAATCGCCGGTGCGCTCCCGGGTCCTTCTGGCTGCCATCGTGGTTGGCCTCGTGAGCGGTTGCGGCGAGTCCGGTGGTTCCGCCACGACCCTGGTCGGGAGCGGCACGGGCGCATCCGCGCCCGCTTCCTCGCCCGTCGTGACCGCATCGCCCGCGTCCACGATCACGCCGACACCGTCGCCGACCGCGCCCCCGACGCCGCCCCCGAGCATCGACCCGGCCGCGTGGGAGCTCGCCTGGAGCGACGAGTTCGACGGACCGGCCGGAACGCCACCCGATCCGGGCACCTGGGGGTACGACCTGGGCGACGGCAGCGCGGTGGGGCTCGAGGGCTGGGGCAACCAGGAGCGCCAGTCGTACACGGACAGTCCAGCGAACGCGGCCACCGACGGCGAGGGCAACCTGCTGATCACCGTCCGCAGGGCCGACGGGTCGCAGGCGTGCTGGTACGGACCGTGCGAGCACACGTCGGCGCGGCTGCAGACGAAGGGTCGCTTCGAGATCCAGTACGGCCGCCTCGAGGCACGCATCAAGGTCCCCGGCGACTTCGGCCTGTGGCCGGCCTTCTGGCTGCTCGGCACGGACATCGGGACCACTCCCTGGCCGGCGTGCGGTGAGATCGACATCATGGAGTTCGTGGGCCGGCGGCCGACCGAGTTCACGGGCACGATCCACGGCCCGGGCTACTCGGGCAGCAGCAACTACGGGGCGAGCGTCGACCTCGGCAAGCCGGTGGGGGACGACTTCCACGTGTTCGCCATCGACTGGAGACCCGGCCACATCGCCTGGTACCACGACGGCGTGAAGTACCACGAGGCGACACCCACCGACATCGCCCCCAACGCATGGGTCTTCGACCACCCGTTCTTCATGACGCTCAACGTCGCCGTTGGCGGGAACCTGGGCGGGCCCGTCCCGCCCGCGACGGCGTTTCCCAACCCGATGGCCGTCGACTACGTCCGCCTGTACAAGGCGACCGCCCCGTGACCGGAAGTGGCGCCGGGCACGCCGTCGAACTTCGAGAAGCCACCCCGAGCTCCAGGGCGTCCGAAACGCACGCGCTCCTCCCGGGCAGCCCGGCGATCGATGCGGCCGATCCGCCGGCAGCTCGCCGAACGACCCGCGTGGCGTTGCGCGGCCACGGGGCGTGAGCCCGGACATCGGTGCCTGCGAGGCGCCGTAGCGGTTCCGGGAGCCCGCGGATGGCAGCCCGTTCGGGCCACTCGCGGGCCCGGTGGGCTGTACGGTCTGCCCGTATCGACGACAAGTGACAGCAGCAGGAGTGAACGCGTGACCATCACCGACCCCAGGATCCACCTCGGGGAAGCCGTCCTCCACGCAGCCGATGCCGCCGTTGGCGGCGGGTTCGCGACGATCGACGGCGAGCGCTATGCCCGGATCCTGAACGTGGATCGCATGGCGCCGTTCCTGATGAACATCGCGAGCGACGGGGACCTGTGGCTGTTCGCTGGGTCGAACGGGCCGTTCACGGCGGGCCGACGGAACCCCGACCTGGCGCTCTTCCCGTACCAGACGGCAGACAAGATCCTCGAGCACGCAGACACGAGCGGGACACGCACGATCCTGCTCGTGGCCCGGGACGGCCGGACCTCGTTGTGGGAGCCGTGGCGGGATGGTGGACGGGCGTATGCGATCACCCGCAACCTCTACAAGAGCGTCATGGGGACGAGCCTCCTGTTCGAGGAGATCAACCACGACCTGGGGCTGCGGTTCCGCGCCACCCTCGCGAGCTGCGACGCCTTCGGTCTCGTGCGCGATGTGGTCCTCGAGAACCTGCGCGAGACGCCGGCCGACATCCGCTACCTCGACGGCTGGCACCACGTGATCCCGCCGGGTGTGACCCAGGAGGTCTACGAGCATCTGAGCTACCTGGCCGCGGCCTACATGCGCCACGAACGCGTGCCGGGGACGCCGCTGGCGATCTTCACCCTCAACGCGGCGATCTCCGATCGTCCCGAGCCCTCCGAATCGCTCCGCGCCGCGGCAGCTTGGTCGGTCGGCCACGCCGATCCGGTCATCCTGCTGAGCGATCGCCAGGCGGACGCGTTCCGCACCGGCCTTCCGGTCCGGGCTGAGGCCGAGGTCCGCGGCGAGCTGGGCGCCTACCTCGTGGCGGACGGGGTGCGCCTCGCCGGCGGCGCCCGGCACACCTGGGTCACGGTGGCGGACACAGGCCTGGACCACGCTGCACTCGTGGACCTCCGCGACCGCTTCGACGCCCCGGTCGAGCTCGGCCGTGACCTCCGGGCCGCCGTCGACGAGAGCCGAGCCGGCATCCTGCGGCGCGTCGCCAGCGGCGACGCCCTCCAGCAGACGGCCGACGAGGCCGCCACGGCGCATCACGTCGCGAGCGTCCTGTACAACGCGATGCGGGGTGGGACCTTCGACGGCACGTACGATGCCCAGGTCGCGGACGTCGCCGACTACCTGCGGCGCCACAACCGCGGGGTCTACAAGCGCCAGGCGGAGTGGCTCGCCGGGCTCCCCGCCTCGGTCCCGGCCGACGAGCTGCAGCGCGCGGCCGCCACCAGAGACGACCCGCAGCTCTCGAGGCTGCTGCGGACGTACCTGCCACTCACGTTCAGCCGCCGTCACGGGGACCCGAGCCGCCCCTGGAACCGCTTCAACATCCGGCTCAGGGACGATCTCGGACGCCCGCTGTACGGCTACGAGGGCAACTGGCGGGATATCTTCCAGAACTGGGAGGC
>JANNQZ010000188.1:0-6381 GCA_031401015.1 Chloroflexota bacterium
GAGTAGACCCGGAAGAAGGCCAGCTTGCCGACGAACGGGTCGGCCGCAATCTTGAAGGCAAGCGCGCTGAATGGTTCGCTGTCCGACGGGGCCCGCACAACGTCCCCACCGGTACGAGCATCGATGCCGATCATCGGCGGCACGTCCAGCGGCGACGGCAGGTAGTCGACGACCGCATCGAGCATCTTCTGGACGCCCTTGTTGCGGAGCGCTGAGCCAGTGAGGACCGGGATGATCCGCGTCGTGAGCGTCCCGAGGCGCAGCCCGCGCTTGATCTCGGCAATCGTGAGTTCCTCACCCTCGAGGTACTTGTGGGTCAACTCGTCATCCATCTCCGCCACAGCCTCGATCAGGGTGTGGCGGTGCTTCTCGGCCTCGGCGCGCAACTCCGCCGGGATCTCAATGACGTCGATCTGGTTGCCGAGATCGTCGCGGTAGTAGACCGCCTTCATCTCGACGAGGTCGATCACGCCCTCGAACTTGTCCTCGCGACCGATCGGGATCTGAATCGGCACGGCGCGGGCGCCCAGCCGATCGACGATGGAGTCGACGCAGCGCCAGAAGTCGGCACCCGTCCGATCGAGCTTGTTGATGAAGCAGAAACGCGGCACGCCGTACCGATCTGCCTGGCGCCAGACCGTTTCGGACTGTGGCTCCACGCCGGCCACGCCATCGAACACGACGACCGCGCCGTCAAGGACGCGCAGGCTTCGCTCGACCTCCACGGTGAAGTCCACGTGCCCGGGCGTATCGATGATGTTGATGCGGTGGTCGGCCCAGAATGCCGTCGTCGCCGCGGCGGTAATGGTGATCCCCCGCTCCTGCTCCTGAGGCATCCAGTCCATCGTCGCGGCGCCCTCGTGGACCTCGCCAATCTTGTAGATCTTCTTCGTGTAGAAGAGGATCCGCTCGGTGACGGTCGTCTTGCCCGCGTCGATGTGCGCGATGATTCCAATATTCCGTGTTCTGGCGAGTGGGACCTGGCGAGCCACGATGTTGCCTATGCTCCTACAGATCTACCACTTGAAATGGCTGAAGGCCCGGTTGGCCTCCGCCATCTTGTGCGTGTCTTCACGGCGCTTGACGGCGGCGCCGAGGCCATTCATGGCGTCGACGAATTCGGCGGCGAGCTTCTCGCTCATGCTCTTGCCATTGCGCTTGCGGGCCGCCTGGACCAGCCACCGGACACCCAGCGACATTCGTCGATCGCCGCGGATCTCGACCGGAACCTGGTAGGTCGCACCGCCGACGCGGCGGGGCTTGACCTCAATGATGGGCGTGGCATTGCGCATGGCGGCTTCGAGGATCTCCATCCCGGGTCGGCTCGCCTGGGCCTCGGCGCGGGCCAGGGCCTGCCGCAGGATTCGCTCGGCGAGGTTCTGCTTCCCGCCCTTCATCAGCTTGGCCGCGAAGCGCGCGGTGGTCCGGTTGGCCGGAATGACCTCGTACTTGGTCTTGCGGGCGATGCTGATCCGGCGAGGCATCTAGCGAGCTCCCGGCTTTGTGGCCACCTTGGCGCCGTACTTGCTGCGACCCTGCTTCCGATCGCGGACACCGGCCGCGTCGAGCGTTCCCCGGATGATGTGGTATTTGACCGACGGCAGGTCCTTGACCCGCCCTCCCCGAACGAGCACTACGGAGTGCTCCTGCAGGTTGTGACCGATTCCCGGGATGTAGGCCGTGACCTCCATCTGGTTGGTCAACCGAACGCGTGCGATCTTGCGCAGCGCCGAATTGGGCTTCTTGGGCGTCATCGTCCGGACCTGCAGGCAGACTCCCCGCTTCTGGGGGGCGCCCGGGATCGACACCTGGCGCTGCCGGAGGCTGTTCCAGTTCTTGCGCATGGCCGGCGCCTTGATCTTGGCGATCTTGCGCTTGCGGCCGTGGCGAACGAGCTGGCTGATCGTCGGCACGAAGACGCTACTCCTTCTTGTCTGATCGCTCAGGTGTCGATGGCACCGGCCTTCGACGGGACCGGTCACTCGGGGTCGCGCGCTCTGGTTGAGGCGGGCGATGGGACCGGGATAGCAGGGGCTCGAAACAGGGTCCTCGGCGACCGCGCCAAAGGCGGACCCCTCCCGAGGCCACGATCGCGGAGTCTAGCAGCGGCCCGAGAATCGTGTCAAACCCAAAACGGCCCGCTGCCAGGCCCGACCGGTGCTGGCTGTCAGGCCTCCTCGCCCCGTTGGGCCAGGACACCTGTGTCTTCGAGGAATGGGTTGTCCAGGGTCGTTTCCCCGGATCCGGCTGCCGTGAAGGGATTGAGGCCGCCGTCGTCATCCCCGCTGCCGCCCGCCCCGGCGATCGTGGCGGCCAGCGCGAGACCGGCCGCATCGTCTCCGGGCGAATGGCTGTCACCCTCGAGGAACGGGTTGTACTCCGACCCCAGGTCGTCGAGCGCTTCGCCCGCCAGCGCCTCGATGGCGGCCCGACGGTCGCGCTCCTTGCGCGCCGCGACGTTCGCCGGCGCGCCCGTCCCGGCCGGGATGAGCTTGCCGATGATGACGTTTTCCTTCAGCCCGATCAGGTGGTCCTTGGCGCCATTGATGGCGGCCTCGGTGAGCACCCGGGTGGTCTCCTGGAAGGAAGCCGCGGCCAGGAAGCTGGAGGTGTTGAGGGACGCCTTGGTCACCCCGAGCAGCACGGTCTGCGCCGTGGCGGGCTCTCCACCCTCGGCAAGGACACGATTGTTGTGGTGCTCGAACTCGAGCCGATCGACCAGTTCCGTCGGGAGCAGATCGACATCTCCGGGCTGGTCGATCCGTACCTTGCGCAGCATCTGGCGAACGATGATCTCGATGTGCTTGTCGTTGATCGTGACGCCCTGGCTCTTGTAGACCTTCTGAACCTCCTTGACCAGGTAGCGCTGGACGGCGTCCTTGCCGCGGGTGTCGAGGTACTCCTGAGGGTTGATGGGCCCGTCCGTGATGGCGTCGCCGGCCCGAATATTGGCGTTGTTTTCGACGAGGAGCTTGGCGTTGTGCGGGATCAGGTACTCGCGCTCGACGCGGTCCTCGGCGCGCACCACCAGCCCTTCATCACCGTGGACCAGGAATCCCTTGACCGGTGCTGCGACATCGGTGGTGATCCCATCGGCCTGGGTCCGCGCGAGGACCTGGCCGAGTTCGACCAGGTCGCCCGGCGCAGCAAGCATCTCGGCGCCCGTCGGCAGGGCGAGGGCCGTGTCGTACACCTCGGTCGAGATGACCTTGACCTTGGTCGGACCGTCGCCACGAAGGATCTCGACAATCCCGTCGATATGACTGATTTCAGCCTTGCCCTTGGGAATCCTGGCCTCGAATAGCTCCTCGACCCGCGGCAGACCGGCGGTGATGTCCACCCCGGCCGCAACGCCGCCGGTGTGGAACGTCCGCATGGTCAGCTGCGTGCCCGGTTCGCCGATCGATTGGGCGGCGATGATCCCCACGGCCTCTCCGGACCCGACCATTTCGCCGGTGGCCAGATTACGGCCGTAGCAGGCCCGGCAAACGCCGTGCCGTGCCTCACACGTCAGGGGTGATCGGACGAGCGCTTCGTCAATGCCAGCCAGGTCGATCCGCTCGGCCGACTCCTCAGTGATCAGCTCGTTGCGGTCGACCAGCAGGACCGGCTGAGCCGCCTTCTTCGACGTAACGCGGGGATCGGGCAATGGGGCGGCCGCCAGACGGCCGACGAGGCGCTTCTGGAAGGCTCCCTTCTCTTCACTGGATTCGCTTCGAATGATCCAGCTGCCCTCTTCGGTGCCGCAGTCCTCCTCACGCGTGATGACATCCTGGGCGACATCGACCAGACGGCGGGTCAGATACCCGGAGTCGGCCGTGCGTAGGGCGGTGTCCGCGAGGCCCTTCCGGGCACCGTGGGTGGAGATGAAGTATTCGAGAACCGTCATGCCCTCGCGGAAGTTGCTCCGCACCGGGACGTCGATGATCCGGCCCGACGGATCCGCCATCAGGCCACGCATCGCACCGAGCTGGCCGATGTTGCCCTTGTTGCCGCGGGCACCAGAGGCAGTCATCATCGTCACCGGGCCCGTCGGATCCAGTGAGCGCATCATCTCGTCCGACATGTTGGAGCTGGTTTCCTGCCAGACCCCGACGACCTGCTCGTAGCGCTCGTCGTCCGTGATCAGGCCACGTTGGAATTGGCGGTCGATGGCCGCCACGGCATCATCAGCCGCGGCGAGCCGCTGCGGCTTGTCCGCCGGGATCTCGATGTCGAACAGGCCGATGGTCATGCCGCTGCGGGTGGCGAACTCGAACCCGACGCTCTTGATCCCATCGACAAGGTGGGCGGTTTCTTCCGATCCGAGCTGCCGGTAGCACACGTCGACCAGCTCCTTGAGATCGACACGGCGCATCACCGAGTCATGGAACCGCAGTGCGTCCGGCAGGATCTGGTTGAAGATCACCCGCCCGATCGTCGTTCGCCGGCGCTCCACCCGCAGCGAAGCCGACTCGGGATCCCAGGTCCTGACCTCGACATCAATCGGCTCGTGGAGCGTGATCCCAGTCTTCTCCCGGAGCTGGTAGCCCAGGATGGCGGCGTCTTCCGAGGCGAAGACGCGGACCCTGGCACCGGACACGACGGGGCCGTCCATCGTCAGGTAGTAGCAGCCCAGGACCATGTCCTGGGTCGGGGCCACGACCGGGCTGCCGTCTGCCGGAGACAGCAGGTTGGCGGTCGAGAGGAGCATGGTTCGCGCTTCTTCCTGGGCGGCCGTCGACAGCGGAACGTGGACCGCCATCTGGTCACCGTCGAAGTCGGCGTTGAAGGCCGTGCATACCAGCGGATGGATCTGGATGGCCGAACCTTCGACGAGGACCGGCATGAACGCCTGGATCCCCAATCGATGCAGGGTTGGGGCGCGGTTCAGCAGGACCGGGTGATCCTTGATGACGTCTTCGAGGACGTCCCAGACCTCCGGCCTGACCCGCTCCACGATCCGCTTGGCGCTCTTGATGTTGTGGGCGAAACCCTTTTCCACGAGCTGGCGCATCACAAACGGCTTGAACAGCTCGAGGGCCATCTTCTTCGGCAGGCCGCACTGGTGCAGCTTGAGATCCGGCCCGACCACGATGACCGATCGACCCGAGTAGTCGACCCGCTTGCCGAGCAGGTTCTGGCGGAACCGACCCTGCTTGCCTTTGAGCATGTCGGACAACGACTTGAGGCGATGGTTGCCGGTGCCGGCGATCGCCCGGCCGCGCCGACCGTTGTCGATCAGCGCGTCGCATGCCTCCTGGAGCATGCGCTTCTCATTGCGGATGATGATCTCCGGGGCGCCCAGTTCCAGGAGCCGCTTGAGGCGGTTGTTCCGGTTGATGACGCGTCGGTACAGATCGTTCAGGTCGGAGGTGGCAAACCGGCCACCGTCGAGCTGGACCATCGGACGAAGGTCGGGCGGAATGACCGGCAGGACGGACAGGATCATCCAGTCCGGCCGCGTCCCCGATCGGCGGAATGCCTCGATCAGGCGCAGCCGCTTGATGGCCTTCTTGCGGCGCTGCCCAGAGCTGGTCCGAACCTCCACGTGGAGCGAGCGGGCCAGCTCCTCGAGGTCCATCCGGCTGATGATCTCGCGGACGGCCTCGGCACCCATGCCGGCGCCGAAGACCCGGCCGCCCTTGGCGCCCGTGCCATACCGCTCGTCAAGGCTCCGATACTCGGTCTCGCCGAGGGTCTGCATGGGCTTGAGCGACTCGAGCTCGTCGCGCAGTTTGCGCAGCTCGTCCTTGGTTCCCTGGGCCTGCTCCTGGAGCTGAGCGCGCTCGTGAGCGAGCGTGTCGGCCATCGCCGCCTTGAGGTCCTCGATCTTCTGCTCGACCGCGCGCTCCTCGTCGGCGATCCTTCGCTGGAGATCCCCGTTGACCTGCTCCGTGTAGTCGCCGACGATCTTGCGCAGGCGCGCCGTGGCGTCCTTGCCGCCCTTTTCGTCGGCAGGGACCACAACCTCGCCGGTCGGGGCGAACACGATGGATGTCTCGGCGCTACCCGTCTTGAGGCTGGCCACGAGTGCCGCCGTTTCCTGGGCGGCCGCGGCGATCTCCTCGGTGCGCGACGCTCGCTGACCCTCGAGATCCTCCTTCGTCCGGGCCAACGCCGCGGTCAGCTCATCCTTGCTCCGGTTCAGCCCGCCGCGCAGTTCATCCTCGAGCTCGGCCAGCCGCTGACCGGCCTTTCCCCCACGACCCTGGGCCTCCTCCTCAATGGCCGCCATGGCACGCCGACGAGCGTCCTCGTCGACATAGGTGACGATGTACAGCGCGAAGTACAGGAGCCGCTCGAGGTTCCGGGGGCTGATGTCGAGGAGGATGCCCAGCCGGCTGGGCGTTCCCTTGAAGTACCAGATGTGGCTGACCGGACTAGCCAGCTGGATGTGGC
>JANNQZ010000189.1:0-2893 GCA_031401015.1 Chloroflexota bacterium
ACCCGGGCGCTGTACGGCCACCGGATCCGCCAGCCGATCGGCGGTGACTTCGGCGTCTCGGGCGACCTCGTGCGTCACTATCTCTCGCTCGATGACTGGACCGAGGACGTCAGCAGGTTTGGAATCGACATCTGGATGACGACATCCGCGATGACCGGCGGGTTCGCCGTCTGCCAGACGCGGCTGGGCGCCAAGATCCACGACCCCAAGGACCCCGGATCAGACCTCGGGCCGATGTTCCGCCAGGTCGTCGGGACGATCCTGCGACTCGCCAGCAAGTATTCCGAGCAGTGGCTGCCAATCCGTGGCAGTCACGACGTCCCGGCCTACGGCTTCGAGCGGATCATGGACCCGTCGCCGCTCGAGGTGAACACGTTGCGGCTGCTGTCCGAGTTCCATGCCGGCTCACTGACCCTCGCGGACACGTGGCGCACCATCCTCGCCCCGGCAACGGCAGACACGATCCTGGAATTGGCCGCTGAGGCCGGTCGACTGGGCGATGCTGCGAGGAGCCGCCTGGGGGTGGGTGGTGACGTGGCCTCGACGACGGCAACCACGCTCGAAATGGCCGACGCGGTGGCCGCCTTCCACCTCCCGGACGACATCTGGGCACGCGTGATCTACGACATGGTGATTGCTGCACGCGACGCCAGGCCCTCGCTGGAGACCCTGGTCGCGGCCCTCGTCCCGATCTACTTTGGCCGCGTGGCGAGTTTCATCATCGAGAACCGCTCGGTGACGACGGACCAGGCCGAGGAGCGCGTGGAGCGCCAGGCACGCGAGTTCGAGCTGCTCAAGCCGTATCTCGTCCACCGCTGGAACGAGGCGCCAGGATGACCGCGCATTCACCGTTGCCCGCCCGAATCCTGATCCCGGTCGCCAACCCGGCGACCGCCGAGGAGCTGATCCGTCTTGGCGCGGCGATGCTCGATGAGCGGGCCGGTGAACTGGCCGCCCTGGGCATCGTCGAGGTTCCGGAGGGGATGCCGTTGTCCGAGGGAGCCACCCGCGCGCGGCACGCCCGGCGCTTGATCCAGCGCGTCCTCGACTACGCGCCGGACGGCACCGTGATCCGACCCGTCGTACGGATCGGCCGTCACGCGGCCGAGGGGATCATCGAGGCCGCCGTCGAGCAGGAAGCGGATCTGATCATCTTCGGTTGGGGCGGCAGGGCGGCGCCGCTCCGGTCAGCGCGGGCCAATGCGGGGCGCGGCGCCAGGGGGCGTGACGGCACCGGGCGCGACGCCACCGGGCGCGACCAGATCGGCCCCGCGGTCTTCTCGCCGACGATCGACGAGGTCGTTCGCAACTCGCCGTGCGACATCGCGGTGATCAAGCAGCGCGGCTCCAGCCAGATCCGACGTGTCCTGGTCCCGGTCCGCGGTGGCCCGCACGCGGAGCTGGCGATTCGGTACGCCGATGCCATTGCCCGACGTCACGATGCGACGGTGGTGGTCCTGCACCTGGTCCCGCCGGGGATCACGAGCGCCATCCGAGCCCAGGGCGAGCGGGCGCTCGCGGCCTTTGTCAAGCAGCACCTCCTGGGCCGCTCGGAAGCCATCCTGCGCGAGGCGCCCAACATCCGGAACGCGATCCTGCGCGAAGCCGAGCGCGCTGACCTCGTGGTCATGGGCGCGTCCGCCCAGCCGGGCAGCATCGACGGCGACGCTCACCTGTTCGGTGCCCTGCCGGAAGCCATCGCGGCACGGTCGAAGGCCTCGGTCATCGTGGTCAAGACGCGCGACGCGCTCGAGCGGCACACGTTCGAGCAACTCGCCGCGCGGGCTGAAACGCTCGCCGCCGCCGATCGAGCCGCCGAGGAAGGGCGGGCCGTTCCGATCCGGGTGGAGCGCTGGTTCGGTGAGGCCAACTTCCACCACTCCGAATTCGCCGATCTCCGGCGGCTGGTCCAGCTCAAGGAGAAGCAGGGGCTGACCGTCAGCCTCGTCCTGCCAACCCTCGATGAGGAGGCGACGATCGGCCCGATCGTGCGTCGAGCCATGCGCGAGATGGTCGGCCAGGTGCCGCTGCTCGATGAGGTCCTGGTGATCGATTCGGCGTCGAGCGACCGCACGCGCGAGATCGCCGCCGCGGAGGGCGCGCGGGTGGTCCAGCACCCCGACGTGCTGACCCGCTATGGCTCGTTCCGGGGCAAGGGCGAGGCCCTCTGGAAGTCGATCTACGAGACCTCGGGCGACATCATCGTGTGGGCCGATACCGACGTGAAGAACTGGCACCACCGGATGGTCTACGGGACGCTCGGCCCGCTGCTCCACGAGCCGCGCCTCCAGTACGTCAAGGGCTATTACCAGCGGCCGATCGTCGAGGGCGGCATGCTCAAGGAGGGCGGCGGGGGGCGGGTCACGGAGCTGGTTGCACGGCCGCTCATCAACCTGTTCTACCCGGAATTGTCGGGAATGATCCAGCCGCTCTCGGGCGAGTACGCCGGGCGGCGCGCGCTGCTCGAGTCGATCCCCTTTTTCACCGGCTACGCAGTCGAGATCGGACACCTGATCGATGTTGCCGAGCGCCTCGGCATCGAGGGTCTGGGCCAGGTGGACCTGGAGCGGCGGATCCATCGAAACCAGGAACTGGAAGGCCTGTCACGCATGTCGTTCGTGATCCTCCAGGCCGTGATGAAGCGGCTGGAGGAGCGGCGCAAGACGCGGCTCTTCGCGGAGATGGGCTCGACGATGAAGCTGCCGCGCTCCGGCAAGGGCCAGCTGTCGCTGGAGATCATCGAACTCGCAGACCAGGAGCGGCCACCGATGATCCGAATCCCCGAATACCTGGAGCGTCGGCAGGCGTTGCTCGGGGTGGTGGCCGCGGCGAGCGAGCCCGGAATCGGCGCGGCGGCAGCTGGGGCGACGGGCGGGCTGGTTGGTCCCGCGGG
>JANNQZ010000190.1:0-2582 GCA_031401015.1 Chloroflexota bacterium
GGCCAGGACCACCAGGTCGCCGGTGCCCAGCGGGTCGTTCGGGTGGCCTACAGCATGCTTGGCAGCCACGGCAAACAAGACCAGCCCAAACACGATCGGGAAGTGGCCAAACGTGAAGAGGTTGCGCGCCACGTTGGCCCGCTGCGCACCCCGAGCCGTGCGGAGCTGCCGTTCGGCAACCTCCGGCACGAAGGCGAAATAGGTCCACCAGAACGTGCAGGTGACGGCCACCGCCGCGACAAGCCCAAGCGCGATCACCGGTTCAAATGAGACGGCCGCTCCCGCCGTCCCGATGGCCACCACGATCTCACCGAGCGAGATGATCACGAAGAGGGCGTGTCGCTCGGCAAAGTGAACCGGGTCGATCGACCATTCGCTGGTGCCCTCGCGACCCCTGCGGGCCGCGGCCAAGGCGCTCCCGATCTGAAAGACGGCCACCGCCGCCCACACGCCCACGCGTGGGCCGCCCTCGAGCAGTGACCCGACGAACAGGACACAGGGCGCCAGTGCCGCCAACGGCACGTAATGCAGCCAGGCCATTCGAGTCAATGGATCGCCCCACAGGCTCCGACCCTGGATGCCCAGCGCCCAAAGGTTGACCGCGAGGTAGGCGCCCGCGAAATGGATTCCGGTCGTGTCGAAGGCGGTCGGCAGGGCAACCGCCATCAACAACGTCAGCGGGACCGTGGCGAGTACCTGGAACTGGGCGATCGACCGATGCTCGAGGCGAACCGCGGTTCCGAGCCAGGTGAACTGCGACCAAAGCCACCAGACGAGCCACGCGAGCAGCAGCCCGCGACCGAGCCCTTCGGGCGAGAGGTCGGACCCAAGGACGCCGGCAACCTGGGTCACGGCAAAGACAAAGACCAGATCCAGGAAGAGCTCGAGGTTCGTCGCGTGGCGACCACGCTCCTTGGTCACGCTCCCGATCTCTGCCTGCTCGCTCATGGGTTTGCATGGTATCGGGGTTGCCACCCGCCAGGCGTCATGGTGGCAGCGGGCAACATGAATCCATCGGGCTCGTTCAGGACCAAGGGCCTATGGCAGACCTGGCCGGGCACTGCGACCGTGAGTCCATGGCCTCTGGGTGTCGGGGTACGACGAGGGCACCTGGGGGCCGCCAAATCCACCTCCGGAACCAGGGTCCGGCCCCGCTCGTCTTCGGGCTGAATTCGGGCGTCCTTAGGCCGCCCAGACACCGTGAGACGAAGGGAACTCCACCATGACACAGACGATCCGCACAGCCGGTGCCCTCGCACTTGGGGCACTCATCGTGGCGGCGGCCGCACTGGCTGCCCGACCCGGCCCGGCCATCGGGGCTCCGACCACGGGTGGCGAACCGGCCACGCGCACGATTACCGTCTCCGCAACCGGCTCCATTACGCTCGTTCCGGACGTCGCCCGTGTCAATGTCGGCGTCACCGTGACCAGGCCAACCGTCAAGGAAGCCCGCGACGCCGCCAGCGCCGCGATGACAGCCATGATCGCCGCGATCAAGGCGCTCGGGATCGACGACAAGGATCTCAAGACGGTCGCAATCGACCTTAGCGCGCAGTACAGCACCGATCTCACCCCAAAGATCATCGGCTACCGGATGAGCCAGCAGCTCCAGGTCACCGTGCGCGATCTGGCCAGGGCCGGCGATGTCGTGGACGCCGCGACCGCGGCCGGCGCGACCGATGTCAACGGCCTGTGGTTCGAGGTCGGCGATCCGGCCGGCGCGACTGACCTGGCCCGGGCCGACGCCATCGGCAAGGCCCGCACGAGCGCGCAGGCCATGGCGTCCGCGGCGGGTGTGCTCCTTGGCGCGGTGGTCTCGATCACCGAAGGGTCGATCTACTACCCGGGCCCGGCCTACTACGCCGGCGCCGCCATGCGCGATGAGGCGACCCCGGTCCAGGCCGGCACCCAGGACGTCCAGGCCACCGTCACGATGGTCTTCGAGATCGACTGATCGCCTCGAGCACCCGCGCCGGCGTTGCCGGTATGCGGTCGATCCGGGCGCCCGTCGCATCGCGGATGGCGCCCAGGATCGCCGGTGCGGTGGGGATCAGGGCCGGCTCACCGACGCCCTTGGCGCCGAACGGGCCGGCCGGTTCCGGATCCTCGACGAGGATGCACTCGATCTCGGGCACGTCGCCGATGGTCGGGATCAGGTAGTCGTGCAGGTTGTCCGTCCGGCCGGCGTGGTATTCCTCCATCAGGGCCATGCCAATCCCCTGGGCGATTCCGCCCTGGATCTGCCCCTCGACGAGCAGCGGGTTGACGGCCCGGCCGACGTCGTGGGCGGCCACGATCCGGCGGACCACCGTCGTCCCCAGGTCCATGTCCACGTCGACGACGGCGATCTGGGCGCCGAACCCATAGGTTTCGTAGGGGATGCCCTGGCCGTCGGGATCGAGCGGGGTGGTGTGCGGGTCGTACGTGCCGGTGGCGCCGAGCACGCACCCGTCATCGTCCTCCGGCAGCAGGGATAGATCCGGGCCGGCCAGTTCGATGGCTCGGAGCAGCGACTCAGCGGCGAGCTTTGTGGCATTGCCGGACACGAAGGTCTGACGTGAGGCGGAGGTCTTGCCGGCGTC
>JANNQZ010000191.1:0-13820 GCA_031401015.1 Chloroflexota bacterium
ACCAGGGCGACCATCTCCCCAGGCGCAACCGTGAAGGTCACGTCGTACAGGACATCCCTCGTCGGCGCCTGATCCAGCACCGCCACCGATTCGAGTGACGCCAGCGAAACCTCCTCGGCCGTCGGATAGCCGAAGTCGACATGGTCGAATTCGATTGTCGCCGGACCACCCGGGATCGCCAACGCCCCCGGTTTCTCGTCGATCATCGGCGGCAGATCGAGCACCTCGAACAGCCGGTCGAACGAGACGAGCGCCGTCATGACATCCACCTGGACGTTCGACAGGGCCGTGAGCGGCGCATACAGCCGGTTGAGGTAGGCGGTCAAGGCGACCAGCGTGCCCACCTGGAGCTCGCCGTTTGCCGCGAGCAGGCCGCCCCAACCGTAGGCGAGCGCCGTCGCCAGCGCGGCCGTCAGCAGGATCGCGGCATTGAAGATCCGGGTGTACATGGCCCGGGTGACCCCGATGTCGCGAACGCGTCCCGCGCGGGCCTCGAAACGCTTGATCTCGGCACCTGGCCGGCCGAAGAGCTTGACCAGGAGCGCCCCGGCGACGTTGAAGCGCTCGGTCATCGTCGAGGTCATCTCCGCGTTGAGTTCGTAGCTCTCACGCGTGATCGCGCCGACCCGGGCACCCACCCAGCGAGCCGGCAACAGGATCACCGGCAGCAGCGCCAGGGCCATGATCGTGATCTGCCACGACAGGAACAGCATCGCGACGAGCGTGATGATCACCCCGATCAGATTGCCAACGACCGACGAGAAGGTGTCCGTGAAAGCACGCTGCGCGCCGAGGACGTCGCTGTTGAGGCGACTGACCAGCGCCCCCGTCTGGGTTCGCGTGAAGAAGGCGATCGGCATCCGCTGGACGTGGGCATAGACCTGGGCGCGCAGATCGAAGATCAGGCCCTCCCCGATCCGTGCGGAGATCCAGCGCTGGATCAGCGACAGGACGGTATCCGTGATCGCCAGGACGGCCAGGAGCGCCGCCAGCCCGGCGACGAGCCCGGTGTCGCGACCCAGGATGCCGTCGTCGATGATCGCCCGGTAGATCAGCGGGTTGGCGGCGCTGGCCAGCGCCTCGACGACGATCAGCAGGAGAAAGACCACCAGCAGCCTGCGGTACGGCACGGCCGCTCGAACGATGCGGCGCCAGATGCCGGGACGGAGCTTTCGGGATGTTACGGACGGATCGCGCTGGAGCGCGCGCAGCAGTCCGCGACCGGCACCACCTGGGGCGCCGCGGCTCGCGGTCATCGGCGGGCTCCGTGACGCATCCATGTCCTCCAGGCCTGTCGATCTCGACTGCCAATCGGCCGCCGAGGCGCAGGCGCCAGTATGCCTGCGAGGGGGTAGTCTTCAGATCGTGACGATTGACCTCAACGGGATCCGGCTGCGCAACCGCCTCCTGTCGTCGGCCAGCCTGCTCGGCTACGGGGCCTCGAAGAAGAAGCTGATCCTGTACGGGCTGAGTCCGATCGCCCAATGGGTGCCGCTGGAGCGGTTCGGCGCCGTCACCACCCGGACGCTGACGGTCCAGCCCCGCGAGGGACACTTCAGCTTGCGCGACGACTGGTCCCTCACGGAGTTCCCGGCGATGCTGCGGCTCTACGCGGGCGCGCTCCGGCGCGTGGACTCCGGCTGGCTGAACGCGTTTGGCTGGTGCAACATCGGGATTGACGCCTATTTCGACGAGTATTACCCGCGCACGACGGATCAGAATCGGATCATCTCGGTGGGTGGGTTCTCCGCGGAAGAACTGTGCACGCTGGTCGAGACGGTCAACCGGCGGGCGGCGCCCGGCGAGATCGCGGCGGTCGAGTTCAATGTCTCCTGTCATAACGTCAACTTCCCGTTCGAGACGATCCTCGAGGAGATCGTCGCCCAGGCCGTCCCGCTATCACGCCACCCGGTCATCCTCAAGCTCTCCCCGGACGAGGATTACGTGGAGCAGGCCAAGCTGGCCGAGCGAAACGGGGTCGCCGCGCTCACCGCGATCAACGCGGTCAAGGGGCTGCGGCTGGATCCGGAGACCGGCGAGCCGTTCATGAAGAACCGTTTCGGCAGCATCTCCGGTCGGGCGATCAAGCCGATCGGGCTGCGGGTCGTGGCGGAACTGCGTGATGCGGGCATTCGCCTGCCGATCATCGCCACCGCCGGGATCCGCGACTTCGACGATTGCCGCGAGTTCTTCTGGGCCGGCGCGGATGCGGTCAGCCTCGGCAGTGCCGTCTGGCTCACCCGGATGCCGCTCTACGCGCTCGGACCGCTCGAGGGCCTGCGGATCCGCCGACTGATGGGCCAGGTCGCGGGTTACGAGGCGCCGGCCGCCATCCAGGCAGCGTGGGCCTCGCACGGCGGGGTCCGCGAGCCGATGGTCGACACCGTTCGACCGACGGACGAGGCAACGATCGAAGCGGAGCCGGCGCTCGTCTGATCCGTCGCCGGGCGGGATTCGACTCAGGGCTCGCGGATCACGATCCCGTATCGCGCCTGCGCCCGGTCGAACGTCGCGAGCGGGACGACGTCGGCCGCCAGTGACCCCGCCACGATCATCGCGTCGGGAATGGGGCGCCCAGGCATGGAGCGGGCCCGCACGAGCGCCTCGATGAACACGTCAGTCCGGAGGCCCAGGATCTGCACGTTTTCGCGTTGCACGAAACCGATCAGGCCCTCGATGATGTCTCGACCATCGACCGCGTACTGCGTCCGCAGCACATGCGCACACTCGGCAAGCGCGACCGTCGTGACGCCAATTTCCTGATCGTCATCGTCGATCAGCGCGGCCGCCCTGCGCGCCTGCTCGACCGGCGTTCCGACGAGGTAGCGCACCACGACCGACGTATCGATCCCGATCAAGCGATTCGGTCCGGATCCGGCGTCTCCCATGCCGAACTGCGCAGCACTTCCCAGGTTTCATCCGGCGGAATCCGTCCGACCATGTCCCGCAACGACCCAGCCATGGATCGACGATGGCGCCCAGGAATCACCTCGATGATGATCCGACCCCCCTCCACTCGCTGGACCGTCTCGTCCCCGGCGTAGATGGCCAGCTCCTCGCGGATCGCCTTGGCAATCGTGATCTGGCCGCGTTACCCGACTCGACTGGTCATGATAGGGCAGATGATAGCCATTCATACTCAGGCGAGTCAATATGAATGCTCATGTGGCCGTGGCCGTGTGGCTCGTCGCCGTGTCAATGGACCGTCAGCCGGGCGGATGGAACCCGATCGGGCGTCTGGTGGCGATGAACGGGTCGTCCGCCAGCAGGTCTGCTTCCAGGAGTTCTTCGACCTCGGCGCGATCGATCCGTCCGTCGGCGACGACGCGGGTGGCCATGTTCGCGTACGCCTTCTCGAACGTTGAGCGAGCGTAGCGGGCATTGCCAAAGTTTTCGACCGCGATCGCGGCCACGAACAGGCGCCGAACCCGCTCCCCCACGCCCGGGCCAAGACGCACCTTCGCCGTCGAGGCAAATGACTCGAACACCAGCACGAGTTCGTCGGCGCTGAAATCCGGGAACTCGATGTAGTGGGTGAAGCGGCTGCGAAGGCCTGGGTTCGAGTTGATGAACTGGCGCATCTCCTCGGGATAGCCGGCGACGATGACCGCCAGGTCGTCCCGGTGGTCCTCCATGAGCTTGACGAGCATGGCCACCGCCTCCGCGCCGAACTCGCCGCTCCCCTCGGTGGCCAAGGCATACGCCTCATCGATGAACAGCACGCCCCCCTTGGCCCGCTCGACGACCGACTGGACCTTGAGCGCGGTCTGGCCGACGTAGCCCGCGACCAGATCGGCGCGGGAGACCTCGACGAGATGCCCGCGGCTGACCAGGCCGATCACGCCGTACAGCCGACCGATGATCCGGGCGATCGTGGTCTTGCCCGTGCCCGGGGTGCCCGTGAAGACGACGTGCAGACTGGCATCGACCGCGGGCAGCCCGGCGGCCCGGCGCTCCGCGTTGAGCTGGTGGACGGCCATCAGGCGCCGGACCGAAGCCTTGACCGGCACCATCCCGATGAGTGCATCGAGCTCCGCCAGGATGACTTCGATCGACTCTTTGGCGCGGGTGGTCGGGGCGGCACTCCTGTCCTCAGATGTCGTCGTCGTGGCCGTCGCGGCCGACCCGGTCGCACTGGTCGGGCCGGTCGGTGAGCCCGCGGCGCTGGGGCCGGCCGGGCCTCCCCCGCCAGCACCTGGGCTGACGGGGCCGTCGGCCGATGGCGAACCGCCGTGCCCTGCCGCGTCCGCCCCGCCGGGTCCGAGTCGCGCAGCGAGATCGATGACGGCTGCCTTGGCCGCCGCCTCGGAATCGATCGTCGCGAGCACCGCCTCGGCCGCCACCGACACCGCTGGCGTCTGGTAGGCGGATCCGACCGGGGCCAGGTACCCCTTGACCGTCTGGGCCGACACCTCCGACGGGGTGGCCGCGCCCAGGACGTCGACGAGACCCCACAGCACGTGGCGGAGGTCGACCTCGGGATGCGAGTACGCCTTGGCGATAGCGATCGCCTCGTCGCGTACGCGGTCGCGGATCACTCGGACGGATCTGTGTAGCGCTTGCCGCCAAACCGGTCGTGGACGATTTCGTCGAGGTCATCGGCTGTGAACAGCACGGCGTTGACCGCCGTCACCAGTTCGGCCGGATCGAGGTAGTCGCCGAGGAGGGTCCGGTCGAACTGGACGAAACACGTGCCCGCCTCGGTATTGTCGAGCACCGAGACCGTTCCAAACCGCATTTGCTGGCCGTCAACCGCAGCCCAGTGGTACAGCTCTGGGGACGGTTTGACATCGCGACCCAGCGGCGCCCAGATGTATACGAGCGAACGGGGGTTGCCGTCCTTGTCCGGCGTCCACTCCTGGATCTGGACGAAGGCCGCGGTGCTCCCGACCTCGAGCACGAACCCGCCGTTCTTGTGCAACCGGACGTCGTTGAACTCCTCCACCAGGATCCGCTGCACCTTCTGGGTGGTGGCTTCGACCGTCGCCATCGGGCTCCTCTACGAGCTGCAGGTTCGTGTTGCCGGAACCGTACCAGCCTGCGTGGGTCGGGCGCGGCTTCTTGGCTCCGGGCCGTGCCTCAGAGGCCCAGGTCGGCCCGGGTGAAGAGCGAGGTCAGCAGGTAGCCCGCCGCGGCAACCTTGGCCTCGCCACCCTCCTGGCGGTCGACGACGGCGAGGATCCCGACCACGACCCCGCCGGCGGCCGCGACGCGATCCGCCGCCTTGATCGATTGCGCCCCTGACGTGACGACGTCCTCGAGGACCAGGACCCGCTCGCCAGGCTTCAGCTCACCTTCGATCAGGTTGGCCGTGCTGTAGTCCTTCTCGACCTTGCGCACGATGATGAAGGGCAGATCGGTTTGGAGCGAGACCGCCGCGGCCAGGGCGACCGCCCCAAGCTCCGTACCGGCCAGACGGTCCACGCCGGCCGGGACGAGGTCCGCGAGGTACTGCGCGAGGCTCCGCAGCAGGCTCGGCCGCGTCTCGAATCGGTACTTGTCGAGGTAGTACGTGCTGCGCGCGCCTGAACTGAGCACGAAGTCGCCGTGCAGCAGGGCGGCGTCCAGCAGCTCCTGGCGGACCTGGGCCAGCGGCACGCGCTCGATCGTTCCCGGCTCGCTCATCGATCTGGCTCCCTCATGGCTGAACAGCGGGTGGCTGGACCGGCACGTCGACCGGACCGCATCGTCGGTTCGCAGCTGGCGTGCGGGACGATCCTCGACGTACGGTGCGGCGATCTCGCTGGATCCGGAACGGCACGCATCGATAGGGCAACATGCACGACGGCATGCCGCGGCATTCTAGTCCGTGCTCGAATCAGGAGACACCTCCATGGAACGCCTTCCGCGCATCGCTTTGATCGCCACTGGCGGCACGATCGATTCGGTCGGGCTGGACCGCCTGGATCTGGCGTTCTACCTCGAAGCCGGCAAGCGGCTCGATGACGGTGAACTCGTGGCCAGGGTCCCGGAGCTGGCGTCAATCGCCGAAATCGAGGAGATCCCGTTCAGGCGATTGCCGAGCCACTCGATCAAGAGCCGGGATCTGATCGATCTCGTCGCGCTGATCCACCAGATCTTCGACGAGGATCGCGCGGACGGAGTCGTGGTTACGCATGGCACCAATACGCTCGAGGAGACGGCCTATTTCCTGCACCTGACGGTCAAGCGCGACCGGCCACTGGTGGTCGTCGGCTCCATGCGTCCGGCGTCGGCCCTGTCGGCGGACGGCTACCTGAACCTGCTCAACGGGGTCCGGGTGGCGGCTGAGCCCCAATCGCGCGGGATGGGCGTGCTGGTCGTGCTCAACGACACGATCCACTCGGCGCGTGACGTGACCAAGACCTCGACGTATCGAGTTGAGGCCTTCCAGGGCCGCGACCTGGGTCCACTCGGCTACGCCGACAACGACGGACGGGTCCTCTTCTATCACCGGCCGATGCGGCCGCACACGACGGAGACCGAGTTCGACCTCGCCGGGTTGACCGACCTGCCGCGAGTGGATGTGGTCGTCTCGTACCTGGGAGCCGATGGGGTGATGATCGATGCCGTGGTGGCGGCCGGGGCCCGGGGAATCGTCAGCGCCGGCACGGGTGCCGGTTGGCCGACGCCCGCGGAGGACGCAGCGCTGGCACGGGCCCATGCCGCCGGGACGGTCGTCGTCCAGGGAACGCGGGTCGGATCGGGTCGGACCGTCACGAGCCCGGGGCTGCGTGGAAAGGGTTGGTCGGCGGCGGACAACCTCCCGCCGTGGAAAGCGCGAATCCTGCTGGCGCTGGGCCTGACCAGGACGACGGATGTTGCCGAGATCCAGCGGATGTTCGACACCTACTGAACGGGGGTTCCGGCGCCCGGCGTCTTGCCGGTCCGCGCGGGTCCAGCCCCAGGCCGGCCTCAGCGACTGGGCACGCCCCGGTCGCGCGCGAGCTCGGGTCCGCGAGTGGGTGCCCAGCCGTCGATGGCATCGGCCGACCAGATCGGGCCGTCCCGGAACTCGACGATCGGTGGCGGGAAGCTCGGATCGGTTGCCTTGACGAAGCCAAGCTTGGCGGGATTGATCCGCAGCCGACCCGCGATCTCCTCCCGCGTCGTCACCCCGAAGTCAAGCACCAGGTGCGGTTGATCGATCCACGCGAACGGCCGTGGGTTGCCACCGCCCGGATGCGTCAGGAAGCTTTCGCCGTGGTACTGGAAGACCCAGGCTCCCTCCGGTCGCGCCTCGACCGTGTCGACCAGCCGGTAAACGTGCACGAGCTTCGGGTTGATGGGCATGGTGGAAGCATGCGCCGGGCTGGGATCCTGTCAACCTTGTGTACTGGTCCGGCACGGTTCCGCGGCGGATCAGCTGCACCGGATCCGCGACAATGGGCCGGGGGGCCAGACGAAGCAGGGAGCCTGTCCATGTCACTGAAGCGATCCGGCGGACCGGCAGGCTTGCTGGCCGGCGCCCTGTGGTTGCTGGTCTGGTGGCACCAGAGTCAAGCCCACGGCACGACGCAGGTTAATGAGATGAACCTGGTCGGAGGGCTGACGTGGATGGATTCGGGCAAGCTCCTCGTCCCTGTCCTGCTATTCCTGTTCCTGGGACTGGTGGGCCTCTATCGGTGGCGGGAGCGACCCGGGCGGCTCGCCACGATCGGAAGCGCCATCACGTTCGGCGGGCTTGGATTCATGATCCTGTTCGCCGCTCTCGAGTTCTGGTCGTTCCCCTTGGGCTCGTATGACGTCAGGTTCGAGGACGCCGCTGGGCTGGCCGGGTCGAATACCGCCGGAGCCATTCAATTCCTGTCGTCGCTGGTCTTCACCCTCGGCGTCACGCTGCTGAGTATCGACCTGGTTCGGGCCACGGTCATCCCGATCTGGCTCGCTCCGGTACTGATCGTGGGCGGACTGTCTACGGTCTACCTCACGCCGGCGTCCTTTATCCCCGGTGCAGCCTGGCTGGTCCTCGGGACCGTGCTGCTGCTGAAGCGAGAGATGAAGAACACTCCGAGCTGAAGGGGACTGTGGCACCCGAGTCGGGCGGTCACGTCCGGATCCGCTTTGCGACGCCTGGTCCGGCCCGAGCATGGCCTGGAGGTGGTGAGTCAAGGGGTCCAAGGGCTCGCCCAGTGAGGCACTGAAGCCCGCCACGAACGGAATGTCGCGAGGCTACGGGGTTCGCTTGATCGCGGCTCCCTGTGCGGTGCGACTGCGCGCGACATTCGCGCTCACAAAGTGCCGTTGTTTGAGCTCCGGCGCGGCCATGGCGCGGAGGTACGCCGGCGCCTCGGATTCCAGTTCGTTCACGATCGCGCGCAGGTCGGCGTCGCGGCCGGCATAGGTTCGAATGCGCCCTTCCGTCCGCTTCAGCAGCCGCCTCGCCCCGTCGTAGTCGCCGGCCCGATTGCGGATCAGGGCCTCCTGGAGGGCGCGGGCGGCGAACTGACGAGCGACCGCGCGGTCGACCTCGATCTCCCGCGGCTGGGCGTCATTCGATGCGTGGTCGGCGTAGGCCCAGGTCAGACGAACCTCGTTCGAGCCCGCTCCTGGAGCGACGCCGTCGCGGTCGTCCCGGTCGTCGAGCCCCAGGATGGCGCCGGTCTCGCGCCCGATGTCGCCATACGGGAACGTGAGCCGAAGCACAATCTGCAGGGCCTGGTCGGCCACCAGGTCGCCGAGTGTGACGACCGTTCGACTGCCGCGAGCCTGGACGGGTTGGGGGCTGATGGCCTCGACCTGGACGCCCTCGCCGACGATGACCTCGAGCTCCGCCTCCCGGACGACGACCTCGAGGGTCTCCCCCACTTCGCTCGCAATGTGGTCGCGGATCTGCGCCGCGTCCGCGATGTAGTAGAAGTGGCCGCCCCCGGCGTCGGCCATGGCCTGAAGCAAGCGCTCATCGAAATCGTTGCCGACACCGAAGGTCGACGTCGAAACACCGCGAGCGCGAAGCTCCGAGGCGTGGCGGGCCAGTTCGTCCGCGTCGGTGATGCCGACGTTGGCCAGGCCGTCGGTCAGCAGGAGGCAGCGGTCGACGCCTTCCCTGGCCAGGTGGGCAGCCACCTGCTCGCAGCCGCGCAGCCAGCCCTCGCCGAGGTTCGTGCTGCCGCGGGCATCCACGGTCGCCAGGCGGGCCGTGGCGTTGCGGCGCGCCTCGGCTGACGCCTGCGTGCTCTCGACCACGACGTCGATGACCTCGTCGTACACGACAATACTGAAGCGATCGCGCGTGTCGAGCCGGGCGATGGCCTCCTCGACCGCCCGCTTGGCCAGCTCGATCTTGGCGCCGGCCATCGACCCGGAGCGATCGAGGACGAAGGCGAGGTTCACCGGCGGACGCTGACGATCCTGGGTCGCCGGCGGTGCCGTCAGCTCGACGAGCACGAAACGCTCGCTCTTGCCGTTGGCGCGGATGAGGCGCCGATCGGCGCGGGCGGAGATGGACGTCATGACGGTTCCTCCTCGAGCAGGTCTCTGGCGATCGACACCAGCCGATCGACGCGTTTGGCCGTCGATCGCGGGAGCGGCCGGCGGATGTGCAGTTCGACGTCGCGGCCAATCACGATGCGCTCCCACTGGGAGCGTTCGAATCCAGGCTCGGTCGCGATGTCGGGGGCCGGGACCGCCGGTTCGGTGGAGGCGCTGTCTCGCGGGGCAAGCGGCCGTTGTGGCGTCGCGGACGCCGGCGGCGCGGCGAGGCTGTCGGCGATCGGCGGCGCGGCGAGGCTGTAGGCGATCGGCGACTCGGCGGCCGCATGCGATGGCGATATGAATCGGCGGATGTAATCGAGCGCGGAATCGGGCGGCCTGGGCGCTGGCGACTCGGCCAGGGCGATGATCTCCGCGTTGTCAAGCGTCTCGAGTTGCCGGCGAATCTCCGCGAGGGGCTGATGCTCGCGCTGGAGCCGTCGGATGAGGCGCAGGCGAGCAAGGTGCCCGTCGTCGTACTTGGGTCCGGGACCCGCCGTGCCGACCGCCGGCAGCAAGCCCTGGGACAGGTAGTAGCGCACGGTACGCGGCGTCACGCCGGCCAGATCCGCCAGCTCGGTCAGGTTGTAGCGCGCATCCAGACTTGAAGGCATGCCTTAACTATACAGTGGCACGTCCCACTGTCAAGACAAGCGATCACGGACGGCGGCCAGCGATCGTGCGTCCTGGTCACGACTGGATCCAGTGCTCTACCGGCCGGGCCAGGAATGCCTCGACCGGGATGCCGTCCCCGCCCACGAGCAGGGTGCGCTGCGGCCGGAAGTGGTCGGCGAAGGCGGCCAGGCCCGGCAGCGTGGCGGGGGCCCGGCCGCTCTTGACCTCGATCGCCAACAGCATCCGACCCGCTCGCACCACGAAGTCCACCTCCCGATTGCGGTCGCGCCAGTAGAACAACTCGCATGCCCCTGTGGCTGCGGCGTTGGCCAGGTGCGCCCCCACCGCCGACTCGGTCAGCCGGCCCCAGAACTCACGATCGGCCCGCGCCTCGGATGGCCCGAGCCCGGAGAGGGCGGTGAGGAGCGCCGTGTTGAGGACCTGGAGTTTCGGGCTCGATCCGCGCTGGCGGACCACTTCGCCGGCGAACTTCGGGATCCCGGCCAGCATCCCGGCGCCGGCCAGCAGCTCCAGGTAGTGGGCCAGGGTCGTCGTGTTACCGGCGTCCTGAAGCTGGCCGAGCATCTTGGTATAGGACAGGACCTGGCCGGAATAGCGGCAACCGAGTTCGAAGACCCGGCGCAGCAGGGCCGGCTTGTCCACTCGCGCCATGAGCAGGACGTCGCGCGAGATCGTCGTCTCGACCAGCGAATCGAGGATGTAGCGGCGCCAGCGGGCCGGATTGCCCGCCAGCGGCGCGGCCCCTGGGTAGCCACCAAAGTACAGGTACTGCTCGATCGAGAATCCGAAGGCGGCGCGCATCTCGGCGAACGACCAGTGCGGCACGCGCAGGATCTCGAAGCGTCCGGCGAGGCTCTCGCTCAACCCTCGTTCCATCGGGAGCGGCGCGGAACCCAGCAACACGACGCGCAATGGGAGTCCAGCGGCCGTGTCCTCGTCCCACAGGCGCTTGACCGTCTCCGACCAACCGGGGATCTTCTGGACCTCGTCGAGCGCCAGCACCGCGCCACGGTCGGGCGCATCGCGGGTCAGGAGCCGGGCCGCATCCCACTGGGCGGTGATCCAGGTCCGGTCGCGGAGCGTCGGTTCGTCCGCACTGACAAACCGGCTCGGGATGGCCAGTTCCCCGAGTACCTGCCGCACGATGGTCGTCTTGCCGACCTGCCGTGGTCCCGCCACCACCTGAAGGAACCGACGCGGCTCGACCAACCGGGACGCCAGGATCGCGCCATCGGTTCGCCGGAATAGAGGAGGTGTCGGTTTGCTAGCCATCCTGAGTAATATTACTCAGTCACGTGTGCAAGACAAGGCAGTCCGGAGGGCGACCTCGTGGATGAAGCTCACCGGATCGGCCGCGAGGCGTTCGAGCACCGAGAGGAGGACCAGACAGGCCTCTTCGTTCTGGAACCGTCGCATCACCGCGGCGTCCCCGGACGCGCGCGCGACCTGATAGTCCTGCGCGATGGCCCGTCGCGTCCTTGACTCAGCCATAGACCCGCCAGCGACTCGAATACGGGGCGGATGGCGCGTGCCCCGGACGCAGGCGAACGGCCCGTCCTGGCCGAAGGGAGCCCAGAGCGGGTGGCAGCTCCCGGCCCGCCTCCTCGAGCAGGTAGCCCATGCGTTGCGCCGCGGCGCTGCTGCGAGCCAGCGCTCCATCAGCGGTCCGGGTGAGCTCGGCCTCCGAGAACGCCGCGAGAACCTCCGGCAGCAACGAGCCGTGGGTCATCCAGGCGGGCTCCGCGAGTGCATCCACCACAGCCTGTTCGCGAGCAGCGACCCGAACCGTGAAGCCCGCGACGGTCGTCTCGTATGCGTCCGCACCCTTGAGCCACCGGGACGCCAGCGAGACTGGGCGGACCGTCGCACTGCCAATCGCGACCGGACGGCCGCGCTTGCCCAAGACCACGGTGATCGTCGGGACCGGCTGGTCCAGGAGCCCGTGAAAGGCCAGCGCAGCATCGGTCGTGACGTGGTGCGGCGTGTCCGCGTAGAGGCCGCTCGCGACGGCGATCGACGGCGTCTCGCGCACCGGATCGACGACGAGGTAGGCCCCCTTCTTGAGGCGACGAAGCCGGCCCGCGGCGGCCAGCCGGCGCATGCAGACGTCCGGCGGGTACCCGGGCGGGAGCAGCTCGGGTCGGGCGCGCTTCCACGCCGCGGAGCGCAGGTCGAGGACTGCGATTCGCTGGCGGAGGTACCAGTCGGGGATGTCGGCACAACTCATGGTGTCATCCGTGTCTCGGAACCGTACAACTGCGTACGGTTACTGTCAACGGATGACACTTAACCAGCGCCCGCCCTGCGAGGCGTGCCATGTTCCCTGACACTCTTCCCGCGGGGTCGATCGAAACCGCAACCAACCGGCGGCTTGCCTGAACTGCTCGCAGCGGCGCTCGAGTCGGGCCCTGTCGGGCAGATCAATCGAGCGGCGTGGCAGATGGCACGGCCGGCAGACGCGCAGCGCTCGGCATACGCCCGGATCACCCGCTCGCGGAAGGCGACTTGACCTGGGACGGCTTCTCGCCGACGATGGGATCGCCTACCTCACCGCACGTCCGGCTCGACCGGAGCGCCCCCGTGAATGCGAAGCGTCTGCGCTTCCTCGCCCGCCGCCATGCCGCGGGCCATCCCCCTCGTCCATGCTCCCACGACGATACGGCAACGCCCTGCGATGCCGCGCTCCTTGCCACCGAGGTGACCCGGATTCGCACCTGGATGGACTTCGCGTCCGACCTGCTCGACGCCCACATCTGGGGCTTCTCTGCGGGCGACTGGCAGGCCGCCGAAGGCCTGGCACATGCGCTCGAAGGCTCGGATTGGCCGCCCGACTGGAAGCGCGATCTCGAGAACGCGGCGAACATCATCGTGGATCCGTCGGTTTGGCCAACGCGCGGATTGCCCGAAATCCAACCACGTCCGGCAAGGTCCTGACGAGCGCCCACCTCGACTGGCTCACATTTGTGGCGGAGCGCGCGTGCGACCCGGCCAAGTTCAGGTTGCTGTTACCGAGCGAGCGGTGACAGGACAGGGCGATGGCGGGTGATCACATCTCCTCCAACAGCCAGCGTGCGGCCGGCGCCTAGGTCAGCCCGGGTGGCAGCGGCCGGCTCGGTGGGACGGTGTCCAGCGTCACGAGGAACGGCCGCGCTTCGGGATGGGTGGCGGCGGCGGCCGCCAGCGCCCGCCGCTCGCGCTCCCAGGTCTCGTCGCCCTCGCTTTCGAGGCACACCTGCACCAGGAGGGGCGGGTCCCCGGCGCGATCCGCAAGGAAGTCCACCTCGAAACCCTCCGCCGTGCGCACGTACGAGACCTCCCAGCCGCGGCGCTCCAGCTCCAGCAGGACCACGGTCTCCAGGGCCATGCCGTGGTGTGTCCGGCCGCTGCGTTCAAACAGTGCGATCAGTCCCGGGTCCACGGGATAGGCCTTGCGCGGGTTCACCATCCGCTGGCGCTCCGAGGCGCTGTGCATGGCCACCGTGCGCACGAGGAACGCGTCTTCCAGGTGGGCCAGGTAGTCGTGCAACGTATCTTTGCCCACCGACACGCCCTGGGAGCGCAGGGTGTCGTAGTGCTACTTCACCGAGAAGGATCCCCCGGGATTCGCCAGGAGCTGCCGCTCGATCCAGCGGAGCGCCAACGGATTGCTTACCGCGTGGCGCTCGATGACGTCGCGCAGCACAACCACGTCCACATAGCCGCTCAACAGGGTCGCACGGTCGCGTGGTGCAGCG
>JANNQZ010000192.1:0-9717 GCA_031401015.1 Chloroflexota bacterium
GTGTTGATGACCGGGACGTAGCCACCCATGTTCGTCCCGATCGTGATCGCCCAGAAGGCGATCTGGTCCCATGGCAGCAGGTAGCCGGTGAAGCTCAGCATGATGGTCAGGAAGAGCAGGACCACCCCGACCACCCAGTTGAACTCGCGCGGCGGCTTGTAGGCCCCGTGGTAGAACACCCGCATCATGTGCAGGAAGACGAAGAAGACCATCAGGTGGGCGGCCCAGCGGTGGATGTTCCGGCTCAACAGGCCAAAGACGACCTCGCGCTGGATCTCCAGGATGTTCGAATACGCCAGGGTGGCCGACGGCACGTAGAAGAACATCAGGTAGACCCCGGTCACGGTCAGCACCAGGAACAGGAAGAACGACAGGCCACCCAGGCAGAAGGTGTAGGCGAACTTGACCGCGTGCTGGCGGACCCGCACCGGGTGGATGTGGAGGAACACGTTGTTCATGACTGCGTACGCCCGCGAGCGCTCGTCGCGCGGGTACGGCTGGCGGAACAAGGAGCGCCAGACGACGCTGCGGCGGACCGTCTGATCCACCCGCTCGAGGAAGCTCACCGGGGTCCTCCTGCTACGCCGGGCGTGCCGGCGAGCTGCGCGTCACGGTACGACTCCTTGTAGAGACGACCGTCCGTTGAAATCTCCTGAAGTTCGAACCGCTCCATCGTAATGGCGTCGAACGGGCAACGCTTGACGCACAGCGCACACCGGATGCAGCGCTCCTCGTCGAGGATCATCGCGCCGCCCTGGTCCCAGCCATATGCCTCGCTGAGTTCCGGCAACAGGCCCTCGGACTTGAGCTGGTTGATGTCGACCATGTGGATGACGCCCTCAGGGCAGACGTCCGCACAGGCGCCACAGAGCACGCAGCGGAACGGATCGAACCAGATGTTGTAGTTGCACATGAGGCAGCGAGTCGACTCGGCGACGGCTCCGGTGGCGTCATAGCCAAGCTCGACGGGCGTAGTGAAGTTGACCGCCGGCTCGGTCGATGGCATGCGCGCCGGCAGCGCGACCATCGGGATGTGCTGGCGCGGCAGGACGTCGTAGAACTCCGGCATGTCGTGACGCCATGAACTGGTGATCTTCACGTTGGCCGCAACGGTGACGTCGGTTCGCCCGGACAGGTACCGATCGATGGCATACGCGCACTTCTTGCCGTGGCCGGCGGCCTCGATCAGGGTTGTTGGGCCGGTGACGAAGTCGCCGCAGGCGAAGACGCCCTTGACGTTCGACGCGTACGTGGCCGGGTCAACCTTGACCCGTCCGCGATTGATCTCGAAGCTGGCCTCGACCGGCAGGAAGGTCAGGTCCGCGGCCTGGGAGACGGCCGGAATGACCGTGCGCGCGGGGATCACGAACTCTGACCCCTCGATCGGAACGGGCGAACGTCGCCCGGATGCGTCCGGCTCCCCGAGGCGGTTGCGGATGAATCGGACGCCGCTGACCGCCCCGTCTTCGCCGAGGATCTCGATCGGGCTGGCGAGGAACTCCATCCGGACCCCCTCCCGCTCCGTCTCGCCGAGCTCCTCCTCGTCGACGACCAGTTCTGAGCGGGTCCGCCGGTACACGATCGAGACCCGATCCGCGCCGTGGCGCAGGCTGGTCCGCGAGCAGTCCATGGCCGTATAGCCGCCACCGATCACAACGACGTCCGTCCCGACCTCGAGCGGCTGGCCCAGGTTGGCCTTCTTCATGAAGTCGACGCCGTAGTCGACGCCATCGAGATCCGCCCCGGGGATGTCCAGGCCGACGGCGTCCATCGCCCCGGCCGTGATCGCGACCGAGTCAAAGTCCCGCTGGAGCTGCTCGAAGGTGATGTCCACGCCGATGGTGGTGTCGTAGACGAACCTGACCCCAAGGCGCTCGATCAGCCGAACGTCCATTTCGATGGCTTCGCGCGGCAGACGAAAGGCCGGAACCCCGATGAGCATCGTGCCCCCCGCAAAGGGCAGGCTGTCGAAGACGGTGACCCCGTAGCCCTTGACGGCCAGCTCCCGAGCGACGGCCATGCCCGCCGGACCGGCCCCCACGACGGCGACGCGCTCCTGCCGCGGGGTGATCTGGGGCATGACATCGGGGATGCCGGAGGCTTCGTGCCACTCGACCAGGAAGCGCTTCATCGCCCGGATGGCGAGGGGGCGATCGATATCTCCGCGCCTGCAGGCTCGCTCGCATGGCGCAGAGCAGACGTACGAGCACATCGCGGCGACCGGATTCGGCTCGCGCGAGAGGAGATATCCCTCCTCAAAGCGGCCCTCCGCAGCGAGGTTCAGATAGCCGCGGCAGTTTGTCCCGACCGGGCAGGCTTCCTGGCATTCGATATTGCATTGGAGCCAGGAGGCGTCCACGGGCTGGACGAGGAACTCCCTGGGTGTCTCGATGGCCAAGCGGGCGTGCCTTTCCCCGGTCAACGGTGCTGGGCGCGGTCGGAACCGATCAGGATGGCCCCGACGGGCGGAATCTACCATCCGCTCCGACCGTCATGCAGGATCGCGGGCGCAGGTTGACGTTCCCGCCGCTCGCAGCTACGCTGCCGGGCGGGAGACGCCTCGTACCGTGGAGACGGAACCGGGAGATGCGGGCAGCGTGACGGTCACCGAATTCGTATTCCTGGCCCTGGGGCTGGTCCTCGGCGTGGCCAGCGGCGTGGCCCTCATCGAGGTCCTTCGAGCCCGGCCGCCAGCACGCCGCGAGGTGCGCTTGACCGTCTCACAGGACGCAATCCCGCGACGCCGCGCGACGACCCTGGCCGACGATGCCTTTGTGACGAGCGCCCCGGAGCCGGCCCGTGGCGGACCCGCCGATCGACGAGAGCTGACCGGCCCGGCCCCACTCGGAGAGCCGGATCGTCGAACGAGCGTTCTAGGGGATGGACTTCGGGACCCGATGGGGGACGCGGGCAGGATCGCGGCATCGGGGCCGCCGATCGGCGTGGCGATCTCCGGGGGGCCGGACCCGATGCTCGGTGCGCTCCAGACCGCTGGTCGGGCGGTCGTCGCGGATGATGCCCCGGGTCGAGCAGTCGTCGCAGCCGCGGCCGCCGCGGCACCATCAGCAACACGAATTCCAGGATTGACCGCGATCGGATTGCTTGATCCGACACCTGGCCACGGCGCTTCGACCATGCCTGCCGACGCGGCGATTGACGCCGGGGGCGGGCTGGACCCGCAGGCCCTGGGGCCGTGTGCGGCGGAGCGTGGGGTTGCCGCTGAACGGTGTGCGCTGGCGGCCCGCGCCCAGGCGCAAGCCGTGGCGGCAGCGGATGCCATCCGGCAGGCCCAGCGCGCCTATGACGCCCACGCGGCGCGGGGGTCTGCGGCCGCCGAAGCCGCCGATCCGCGGGAGGTCCGACGTCAGAAGGAAGCAGCGCAGGAGACATTTCGCCTGAAGAGCCGGGCCGCGCGCTCGCCCGGCGCCGTCGAAGAAGCCGCCAGAACGTGGCTGCACACGATCAATCGAATCAACCGCGAGGCGGCGGCGGCCAGCTTGACTGCTGACCCCGCCCGCGAGGCCGCCGCCGTGGTCGGTGCCACCCTTGAGCGACTCGGACGCCAGGCGGATGCTGCCCGAGTAGGAGCCGAGATCGCAGAGGCCGCCTGCATGGCGGCGAAGACGGCGGTCGCCGAATGCGATGAACGTGCGGCGACCGGAATGGCCGTGTCGACGGCCACGCTCCCGAGGCCCGGTGTCACGCGAGCGACTGAGCCGGGAGAGGACAATCTTGGCGCTCCCCTCGCGGGTGGCGTCGAACCGAGCATCTTCCCCCTGCTTCGGGGCGACAACGCCGCGCTGGAAGCCTTGGTGGCCCGCCTTGTCGGAGATGACGTCGAAGGCCAGGAACGCTGGCGGGTCGGGTTGGCCGGCCTCCGTGACGCGATCGTCGCCGACGCACTCGACCACGCCATCCTTGGGTTTCCCCACGAGCACCGCTTCTGGGGTCTGAACACGCAACAGCAGAACCGCGACGTCGTCGTAGCGCTGGGCTCTCTCGGATATCGAACGGACGGCGCGGGCGGCTGGCTGGACGACCGACGACCTGGCCAGCGTGAGCTGTCGCTAGCGCTCGGCTATGCGGGCCTGGACCCCATGCGCGTCCGCTACTGGCCGGATGAACGCGAGACGGCGGAACTGTTCGCTGAGGTGACCGTCGCGGCCGACGAGTACGTGGCCGGTGCAGCCGGCGACCTGACGCTCGCGGAGATGGTCGACTTGCTTGGCCGGCGCGCCGACGGCCTCGTTGAAATGTGGAACCAATGGGGTCGCATTCGGCCGCTGCTGCTCGCGGAAGCTTGACCGCCCGGCGAGGGCTGCGCCAGCCGGTGCTGGCGACCGACTCAACCCGGTCCTTCATCCTCGTCGTCATCGATCGTGACCAGGCGGAGCGCTTCGGCGGCTGAAGCACCGATCGCGGAGCCTTCCTCCGCAGCCCAGGCCCTGATCCGCTCCGAGAGCTTCGCGGGGTCCTTGATCTGGGATGCGTGGGCCCCGAGCGCGCTGATCTTGCGTTCCAGGGTGCCGGACACGTCCACGTACACGTTGCTTCGCTCCGACCAGAACAGGTAGAGACGGCGCACCTTGTGCGGGGCCAGGCCGCCACGAGCCAGGTTGGGGAAGGCCATCGGGTTTCGGGCGGCCGGATAGACCGCGTCGACCGCAGCCATCCCGGAGGCACGGTGATCGGTGTGATTGATCCCGCCGTCACGGTAGAAGAGCGTTTCGGGATCGGTGGCCAGGACCGCGTCCGGTCGGAAGGTGCGGATCTCCCGGACCAGCAATTCGCGCAGGGCCAGCTCGTTGGCCAGCGCTCCGTCCGGCTGGTGCAGAAAGGTCACGCCAGCGTACCCGACGATTGACGCCGCGGCCCGTTGCTCAGCTTCGCGTAGCGCTGCGAGCACCAGTGGATCCGCGTCGGCATCCTCGCCGCCCTGATCGCCACTCGTGCAGCACACCAGCCAGCCTTGTGAACCCTCGTCGATCCAGCGCGCGGCGGTTGCCGCCGGACCGAACTCCGCGTCGTCCGGATGGGCAGCAATGACCATGAACCGGGCAGGCCGCCAGGCGTGATGTGCCGGCGCGGAAGCCTGTGCGGGGGCCTCGGCGGGGTCCGGCGCGCCTGCGAGCATGGGCGCGGCTGCGGCGGGTTCGCCGGACCCTTTCGATGACGTCATCGACGGGGGCGGGGGGGCCGAATGGCGTCTTGCGCCGCCCGTGTCTCGGCAGTACCCTTCCGGCCGAGGCTTCGCTCGTCTCCCCCCACGAGCGAGGCCTCCTTCCTTGTGCAGATCACCCGGGAAGGGCCGCCAGTTCGTCGATCGCGGCGAGGACTTCCTGGGCGTGCCCCTCCGGCTTGACCTTTGGCCAGACCCTGGCAATGCGCCCATCCGGCGCGATCAGGAACGTGGTCCGCGCGGTGCCCCAGTAGGTTTTGCCGTAGTTCTCCTTCTCCACCCACGACCCGTACGCCTCGGCGACCTGGTGCTGCTCGTCAGCGAGCAGCGGGAATGGCAGCGCGAATTTGTCGCGAAACGCCCGTTTGCTGGGTGCCCCCTGCGGACTGACCCCCCATACGTCCGCGTGTCGCCCGCTGATGGCCGCCATCTCGTCGCGGAACTCGCACGCCTCGACGGTGCAGCCCGGCGTGTCGTCCTTTGGGTAGAAGTAGAGGACGGTCCAGCGCCCGTGCTGATCGGAGAGCCGGTGGATGACCCCGGCGTCATCGGGCAGGGCGACCTCAGGCGCGAGATCGCCGACGGCAGGCAGGCTCATGACGGAAGACTAGCAGGGGATTCCACGATCAGCAGGAGGCCGCCGGCCACCGTCACGGCCGCATCCGACGCCGTCCGCACGTTGGAAAGACCCCGTGCCGGACCCACCGGCAGCGGCTCATCGTTGAGTGGGTAAGCAAGCCCCGAGGTCGTGACGCCGACCACGCCGGGGCCTTGTGGCAGCAGCGAGACCAGATCGCCTGCCCGCCCCGCCAGCGACCGCCAAACCGGTGCCCCGTCTGGTGCCGGCGCGCGCACCAGCGTCGTCCTCGATCGCGCGTCGATCAGGCAGGCGGTCCTGCCACGCAGCTCCTCCATCGCCAGGAGGCCGATATTCGCAAGCTCGTGGTCAATCCGGCTTCCGCCGAGCCCGCCGACGATGATCACGCCGCTGACGCCGCGACGGAGGGCCGCCCGGACCGCCAGCTCCGTGTCCGATTCGTCCTTGTCCGGGCTGGCCCGCTCCATGGGAATGCCGGCTGCCGCCAGCGCGGCCAGCGTCTCCGGTTCGAGCGAATCACCGTCACCCACCCACAGGTCGAGCGTGACCCTGAGGCCAGTCGCGTGCCGGGCTCCGCCGTCGGCGGCAATGACCAGGCCGACGCGGGCATCCCAGCCGGGCCACGCTCGATCAAGTTCGGCGCGCGTGGGAGCCTCGCCGTCGGCCAGGATGAGGGCGTCCATCCGCGGATGCTAGCGCTGGTCGCCGCGGTTCGCCGCGGTTTCGCCACACCGGTGCCGCCCGGCGGCAGGGCTCCGGCGCTTGAGCCGATGCTAGACTCCGGCGGTGCCCGACCCGACCATCCACCCTGCGATCCAGCGGGTGCTCGAGGCCGCCGCCAGAAAAGGCGTCACGCTCGAGATCACCCGGTTTGAGGAGTCGACCCATACCGCCGTCGAAGCGGCTGCTGCCGTTGGCGCGGAACTCGGGCAGATCGTCAAGTCGCTGGTCTTCGTGGTCCCGACGGACGCAGGTCCCGAGCCGCTGTTGTGCCTGGTCTCCGGGCCGAATCGGGTGGACCTCGCTCGCCTCGCCGCGGTCGCGGGTGCGCCGGAGGTTCGCCGGGCAACGGCCCGTGAAGCGCATGACCTGACCGGATTTTCGATCGGCGGCATTGCGCCGATCGGCCACGTTCGACCCGTGCGGGTGATCATGGATCCGGATCTGGGCCGCTTTCCAATCGTCTGGGCAGCGGCCGGGCTGCCGACGGCCGTCTTTCCGGTTCCGCCGGGCACGTTGCGCGTCCTCGCCAATGCGACCGTGGCACCCATCACCGAGGAGCCGCCGCCCGTGGCGGAAGCCCTCGTCGCGACTGACGCCATCGGCGCGACCGCGCTGGGCGGGCACCCCTGAGCCTTGGTGGGGCCGCAGTCCTGTGACCGCCGAACCAGGCAACAGCACCATCGCGTATCCCGGCGGGCTGCGCGCTCGATGGCGCTGGGGTGGCAGCGGATCGGGTCCCGCGGTCTTCGCCCTCTCGGAGGTCGGCGGGAACCTGATCGACCTGGGATCGCGGGTCGCCGCGGATCCGGAGCCACTGTGTCGGGCGGAACTCCGGCTCGAGGGTCCGCGCGGTGCGTGGAGTGCCAGGCTCGCGTCGGTGATCCACGATGAACCGCGGGCGCTCCACTGGGATTCGGTCGGTCTGCTGGTCGTCGCCTACGGCTTTCATACGTTCGGGCTGGAAGTCGCCAGCGGCGACCCACGCTGGGAGCATCGCTCCGCGACCCCGATCATCGGCCTGCTCGGCTCGCCACGGCTGGCCCACGTGATCGTGCAGGCGGAGCTCGAAACATTCGCGATCGAGGCGGACGGCACCGTTGCCTGGCGGGTCGCACATTCGGACGTGGTCACCGCGGCGGAACTGGTCGGGGGTCGTGTCGTCCTGACCGGCTTCGGCGGCCAGGTCCTCGATCTCGACCCGGCTACGGGCCGCGCCGGCTCGTGACTCCCGCACGGGCGTGCGATGTGGACAGACTGTGGAAAACTCGAAGGCGAGGCGGATGATCCGTGGACAGCGGCGATTGACCGGGACGCAGCCGCCGGCCTACCGTTGCGATCAGCCCGGAGGGGCCAAGCGATACTAATGGCCGCGATCGCCTCAACGCCCATGTGTCCGTGCGGTTCCTTGGGGCCCTTCGATTCCCCTCGACGCCGCCGCGGGTCGGTGCGGCGCGTCTGACGCGTATGATCGCGGCCGTGTCTCCCCCGATCCTGCTGGTCGCCGGCCTGGTTGCGCTCACGGCCTGGATCCTCGGGATTCGGTCGCTCGGGCCCCGTCACCGGGTGGGCCGACTGATGGCGACGACCCCCCTCGTAACCGTCGCCGAAGCCCGGCTGCTCGCCAACGGGTCGCCTCGTTATGTCCGCGTGCAAGGCCGGCTGGATTCGGAGACCGATTTCGAGGATGACGCTCATCGTCCACTCGTCTTTCGTCGGACGCGGCTCCAACTCATGCGGGGGTCCGCCTGGATCGCCGTTGACGATCATCGGGAGCGCGTCCCATTCGAGGTTCGCGAGGGGCTCGATGCGATCGCGATCGATGACGTCGAGCTGGACGACGGACTCGTGGTCGTGGTGCGCGAATCAGAGGGGACGGCCGCCGATGTGCCCGAACGGGTTCCCGCCGGGACCGATCCGCAAACCCGGGTCCGGCTGCGGATTGAGCAGGTTTCCTCGGTCGAACACGCCATCATCGTGGGCGTCCCCGGGCTCGATCCGGACGGGGCGGCCCGGATTTCGGCCGGGCTCGATCGTCCGTTGATCCTGGCCACGGTCGACCAATCCGAAGCGATGCGCCTGCTGGCCGACGGTCATCCTCGTCGTCCGATCCTCCTCGCAGCCGCGCTCGTGGCGGGGCTCGGGCTAATTGGTGCCGGGCTGGCCTGGGCACTCGTCGAGGCCCTGACATGAGCCGGCCGCCGGCCCTCCGCGGGGTGCCGCCGCGCCGGCCGAATGCGACCAGACTGGCGGTCACGCTCACCTGGCTCGCGCTGGCGATGCCGGTCGTAGCAGCGTCACCCAGCCCGAGCGCCGGCGTCGGCGGCGACCCACGCAGTAGTGGACAGGGCCCCGGTCTGGTCGGAGATCCGGCCTTCGCGTTGTTCGCGGTGGTTGCGATCGGCGTCGGAGCGCTGGTGCTCACGCTGCTCTATGTACGACTGACGGCCAACCGGCCCCGCTAGGAGAGGCTCTGGGACCGTCGTCCCATTGGCAATGGTCCGGCGAGCCGCCTCGCGCCCGTTGCGGTCGTTGATTGAGTAGATCGGTGTGGTAGTTCCGTCATACCGAACAGCGCGTGTCATCGAGGCCGTGGTGGAGATGGAGAGGGCATGAGGCGCGATCTCGTCGAGGCGGCAAGCCGCGGTGACCACGAGGCATTCGAAGTCCTCGCGACCTCCGCCGGCGATCGCCTGTACGCGGTCGCTCGTCTGATCCTTCGGTCGGCAGACTTGGCGGAGGACGCGGTGCAGGAAGCGCTCGTTCGCGCGTGGCAACAGCTTCCCTCGCTGCGCGATCCGGATAGGTTCGACGCCTGGCTCTATCGCCTGGTGGTCAACGCCTGTGCGGACCAGGGCAGGCAGTTGCGGCGCTGGTCGCAGCAGGTGCGACCGCTCCCGCTCGACGCCTCGATCAGCGACGACACCGGTTCAGTCGCCGATCGGGAACAGCTGGAGCGGGGATTCGCTCGCCTGAAGCCCGAGCAGCGAGCGGTGGTCGTCCTCCACTACTACAGCGGGTTCTCGGCAGCCGAGATCGCGGGCATCCTCGGGATAGCCGAGGGGACCGCCAGATCACGACTCTATTACGCGATCGAGGCGATGCGTGCGGCCCTCGAAGCTGACGCGCGCCAGCCGGTGGTGGCTCAAGACAGGACGGCGTGATGGCTACAGACGAGCGGTTTGACCAAACGATCAGCACTTGGTTCGAGGAGACGGCC
>JANNQZ010000193.1:0-11977 GCA_031401015.1 Chloroflexota bacterium
ATCGTCTCGATCAGGACGGTCGCCCGGATCGACCCGCGGGGGATGGCGAGGGCCTCCTGGGCGTGGACGAACACGCCGTTCCACAGCCGGGCCTCGGCACGGCCTTCGAGCTTGGCCAGGTAGAAGTAGGGCCCGCTCCCCCGGCGCAGGGCCTCCGCGCCGTTGTGAAACAGGTACAGCCCGAAGTCGAACAGGCTGGCCGAGATCGGCGCCCCATCGACCAGCACCCCTGACTCCACGAGGTGCCAACCGCGTGGCCGCACGAGCAGCGTCGCGATCCGCTCGTTGAGCCGGTACGACTTGCCCTCGGGCGACTCGAACACGAGCTCGCGACGCACGGCATCCATCAGCGCCGACTGGCCGGCTATCACGTTGGCCCAGGTCGGTGACAGGGCATCCTCGAGATCGGCCATGAACACCTGCGCGCCCGAGTTGAGCGCGTTGATCATCATCTTCGCTTCGGCTGGCCCGGTGATCTCCACTCGCCGGTTGTTGAGGTCCGCGGGCGCCGGCGCTACCCTCCAGTCCGCGTCCCGGACATCCGCCGTCGCCGCCAGAAAGCCCGGCCGCACCCCGGCATCGAGTTCGACCTGGCGCTCCCTGCGCCGCCGAAGCAGCTCCAGCCGGACCGGCCCGAAGCGCCGCTGGAGGTCCGCCACAAAGCCAAGCGCCTCGTCGGTGAGCACTCGCTCCGAACCCTCGACGGCCCCGCGCCGGACTTCGACTCCGGCGGTCATCGGGCCCCCTCGCTGCGAAGATCACTTCGGCGCACGGTCGCCTCGATCAGGCCGTGGGGTTCGCTTGTGGACACGTACACCTCCCCGTTGTTGGTCAGCCCGAACGGGGCCAGATCCGCGAGCCAGTGGTGAAGATTCGGCAGCACCATGCGCACCTCTTCAACGACTTCGTGACGCTCCAGGATCGCCCTGGCCATGATCCAGATCGAGGTCTGGACCGACGGGCTATCGTGATCGGCAAAGACTTCAACCAGCGTCTGCCTGACCTCCCCGAATGCGGCGTCAAAATCGAGGTCCGCCGGCCCATAGCGCCAGATCGCCGTGATCTTCGTGGCCATCGGCCGATCATCGGTGTCGGGCAGGGTGGTGTAGCGATCACGGGGAAAGCCCTTGAACGCGGAGCGGGTGGTCTTCATGACCACGAGGTCTTCGACCCCGGCCTCGACGGTGGTTCCGGCGCGGGTGGCGGCCACGGTCGCGATCCGGACGTCTTCGCCAACGCGGACGAACGCGCCCCGCGCCGGCCGTCCGTCGACCGGAATGGGTCGCCACAGATGGCCGCGGATGTTGACCGTCGCCTGGTCCACCTGCTCGAAATCGAGGAAGTGCTCGGCCAGCGCGCGCCCATAGTGCTCGATCGGCCCGTCGAGGTGATCCCGCGCGTACGCGTAGGCCGTGTTCTTCATCGTGTCGGTGGCCACGACCAGGGAGTTGTCCCCGTCGGTGTGGGCCGCCGTGAAGTCGCCCTCCAGGGCAATCGCGACGACCAGGTCGCGCACCTGGTGCCCGGCGGGATCACGAATCACCCGGACCAGGTGGATCGCCGCCTTGCCATAGCGGTTGCGACCGAGTTCGATCATGCGCCCGTCTCCTCCGACGCCTGGATGCCCAGTTTCGCCGCCCGATCGGCGGCAATGTCGACTACCGCATCGATCGCCCTCGCCAGCTCGGATGACCGATCCGCCTCGAGGGCGGCCGCAAACCCCCCCAGCAGCGCCGAACGGGGCCGACCGGCGACGAAGACACAGTACCGAAACCCGAACCGGGTTTCGTAGGCGGCATTGAGGCGGTCCAGCTCGGCGGCGACTCGTGCGCGTTCGGTTTCGGCGTCGTGGGCGGCCCGCTCCGCGGCGTCCCGGTCATACCCCTGCTCCACGAACGACAGTGCCGACACGCTCGCCGGCGGGGCGCCCAGACGCGGATGGGCGTCGATCAACTCGAGCTGCTCGGCGATCGGCATGGCATGGGCGATCTGGCGGGCGCGCGAGAACAACATAGCCAGCGAGCCGAATGGCCGATCGACGGCCAGCCGGCCGAGAAACCGCGGCGCGCCCTCGAACAGGGGCGCCATGGTGGCGGCGAAGATGCCAGCCGAGATGCGGTCGAGCAGCTCCATTGGCGGGAGCGGATCGTGCCGGGCGGCAGTCACCAGCCACCTGCCTCGCGGATCAGCCGGTGGAGGACCCGCGCCGCCACGATCCGCCGATACTCGGTGGTCGATCGTACGTCGTCGATCGGATCAAGCTCGGCAGCCAGGGTTTCGGCCGCCTTGTCGGCGGTCTCGGGCGTCGGCGGACGGCCCTCCAGGGCCGCTTCGGTCTGCCGAGCCCGGATCGGCGTGGCCGCCACGGAACCCAGCGCCAGGCGCACCGCGGTCCAGGGCTCTGCGGGTCCGGCATCGCGGTAGCTCAAAGCCAGCACGACCTTGCTGATCGATTGCGCCCGGCGGGTCCCGACTTTACGGAAACGTGTTTCGCGCCCGGCGGCCAGCGGGATCCTGATCGCGAGGAGCAGCTCGTGATCGGCGAGGGCCGTCCGGCGGTAGTCGATCCAGAATGATTCGGCCGGAATGGTCCGTTCGCCGAACGACGAGCCGCAGACGAACGAGGCATCGAGGGCGAGGAGCACCGGCAAGGTGTCGCCGGCGGGCGACGCGTTGACGATGTTGCCGCCCAGGGTGCCGCGGTTCTGGATCTGGGCCGCGCCGATCGCGGCGGCCGCCTCGACCAGGACCGGCAGGTGCTCGCGGCACAGGGCCGACTGGCGGATCTGCGTGAAGGTCGTCAGGGCACCCAGCGAGACGGCGCCACCATCGATGGTGATACCGCGCAGGGCATCGAGTCGCCACAGGTTCACGACGCGCGGCGGCGGCTCCGCGAACTCGCCGGCAAGCGCAACCATCATGTCCGTGCCGCCGGCGATCGGTCGTGTGGCCGGGTCCGCCAGGGCCGCATAGGCCTCGTCCAGATGGCGGGGGCTGATTGCCTCGGGTTCGAGTGAGCCGTTCATGAAATCGATCGCGCGCGGCGAGTTGCGGCCAGGGCGATCGCCTCGATGATCTTGGTGTAACCGGTGCAGCGGCACAGGTTTCCGGCGATCGCCTCGCGGATGGCGTCGTGATCCGGTCCGCCGCCGGCATCAAGGTAGGCGTGGGCGGCCATCAACATGCCCGGGGTGCATATCCCGCATTGGGCGCCACCGGTCTCGAGGAAGGCGACCTGGAGACCGTCGAGTCCGCCGAGTCCGCCGAGTCCGCCGAGTCCGCCGAGTCCGCCAGTGCCAGAGGCGCGGCCAGGGCTAGAGGCGCGGCCAGGGCCAACCGGGCCGACCGGGCCGGCATCACCGGCGGACCTGGTGGCCAGCCCCTCGACCGTGGCGACCGCCGATCCATCCACCTGGCAGACGGGCACCAGGCAGGCATCCACCGCCAATCCATCGAGCAGGACCGTGCACGCCCCGCACTCCCCTTCGCCGCAACCTTCCTTGGTCCCGGTGAGCGCCAGGTCCTCGCGCAGGACGTCGAGCAGCCGGCGCATCCCGGGCACCTCGACCTCCACGTGGGCGGCATTGACCGTGAAGCGATACGTCGTCATGGGGCGGGCTCCGAGGCACCCGGCGGCAGGGGCGCAATGGCGGTCACGCCGGACAGGGCCGCCAGGATCCGTTCCGGGCTGGCCGGCAGGTCCGTGATCCACGCTCCCGTCGCGTCCGCGATCGCCGCGATGACCGCGGGTGCCCCGACGTTCATCGGCAACTCGCCGACCCCCTTGGCGCCATGCGGGACGCCACTGAACGGGGCCTCGACCAGGATCGTGGTGATCCGGGGAGCATCGAGGGCCGTGGGGATGATGTAGGTCGCCAATCGGTCATTGAGATACCGGCCGTCGCGCAGCTTGATCTCCTCGATCGTGGCGTAGCCGATGGCTTGGAGCGTGCCGCCTTCGACCTGGCCCTCGGCGAGGACCGGATGGATGACCCGGCCGACGTCGTCCGCGGCGACGACGTCACGGACGTGGACCTCTCCGGTGTCGAGATCGACGTCGACCTGGGCGACGCAGGCGGCCCAGCCGAAGGCCGGATAGGCGTCGCCGCGATACGTATCGTCGTCAAACCTAACGCCCGGGTAGGGCTCAAACCGCTGATCGATCCTCAACGCCCCGTTGGCGCGAGCGAAATCGCGATACGTCGAGGCAAACGAGCCGCCGGTGGCAGTCTCCACGTCATTCCGCAGTTGCTGCGCGGCCTGGATCAGCAGTCCACCGACGACCATCGCCGTGCGCGACGCGACGGTCGGCCCGGAGTTCGGCACGACTGCGGTGTCCTGGGCCGCGAGCTCCACCGACTCGATCGGGACAGCCAGCGCCTCGGCGACCAGCTGCGGGAAGATGGTCTTCGTCCCCTGGCCCATCTCCGTGGCTGCGGTCAGAATCCGGATCACGCCCTCGGCCGTCAGCTCCAGCGAGACAACCGAGGCCAGCTTGACTTCGCCCGATCCGGTGAACCCGGCGCCATGCCAGGCGAGCGCCAGGCCGACCCCGCTGGCGATCCGGTCTCGACCTGTCCTCAGGGGCGAGCTCGGGACCGTCCCCGACCCGTCGCGCGTTCGCCGGGCGGATCCATGACGCGCGCGGAGCCGTTCGTATTCGCCGGCCTCGGCTGCCCGCTCCAGGACCTCTTCGCCCGCCACGCTCTCGCTCAGGACCTGGCCGGTCGGCGTCGAATCGCCGATTCGGTAGACGTTGCGCCGTCGGATCTCGAGCGGGCTCAGGTCCAGCATCTCGGCGATCCGGTTCAGGTGGGTCTCGGTCGCGAACTGGACCTGGGGCGCGCCAAAGCCGCGAAAGGCGCCGTTGGGTGGCGTGTTGGTCCGCGTGGCCCGCGCGCGGACCCGGACGTTGGGGCAGCGATATGGGCCGGCCGCGTGCAACGCACCCCGCGACAGCACGACCGGCGTCAGGGTGCAGTAGGCACCGCCGTCCATCACGATCTCGATCTCCTGGGCGACCAGCCGACCGTCGCGCGCCACGCCCGTGCGGTGCCGAACGATGGCGGGATGGCGCTTGGTGGTCGCGCTGAGATCCTCGTGGCGGTCGTAGATCATGCGCACCGGACGCTGCGCCTTGCGGGCGAGCAGGGCCGCATGCAGCGCGATCATCGAGGGGTACTCTTCCTTGCCGCCAAATCCGCCACCGGTCTCCGCCTGGATCACGCGGGCCTGGGCGCTGTCGAGGGCGAGCCCTCGCTTGAGCGCACCGTGCACGTAGTACGGGCATTGGAGCGAACCCGTCACGGTCACGCCACCGTCGTCGCCCGGGTTCGCGATCATTGCGTTGTTCTCGATGTAGAGCTGCTCCTGATGGCCGACCCGGTACTCGCCTTCCAGCACGAGGTCGGCCCTCGCGAACGCGCCATCGAGATCGCCGGTGCCAAACTCGTACGAGGCGAACACGTGGTCGGAGGCCAGGGGGTCGAAGATCGCCGGGAGCTTCCGGGTTCGAACGTTGGTTGCGCGGCGGGCCGCACGCAACGTCGCCCGATCGGCCGCGGCCAGCAACGCGAGGGGCTCGGCATGGTGCAGGATCTCGCCGCCGATGGGGACCAGGATCGGCTGATCCGCCTTGATCGAGCTGACGATGTTGTCGCCGGGGATGTCTGCGGCGGTGACCACGATCACCTTCGACCAGTCGAACGCCGGGTCGAGGTCAAGCGCCGTAAACGTGGCATGCGCATCGGTCGACCGGATCGTCGTACCGAACCACGCCCCGGGGAAGACGAGGTCATCGGTGTACTTCGCGACGCCGGTCAGCTTGGCCGGCCCGTCCAGGCGAAGGGGACCGGCACCACGCGCGCGACCTCTCGTGACGGTGCCGGGCCGGGCGATGAGGGCGCCGGGTGGCCCGGTCTGAGCCCGCGTCGTCAGATCTGGCACGGACCCTCCTCCATCGGGGGGACTCTATCATCGGAAGTCGATGGGTCAGGCGGAGAACGCCGCGCTGTAGTGGCGGTACCAGTCGCTGGTGAAACGATCCTCCGGGTCGTGCCGACGCTTCTCGGCGAGGAACTCGCGGAACCTCGGATGACAGGCCTCCAGTTGCGCGGGCGAGGCGAACCGGTGGTACGTCAGGTAATAGCTCCCACCGTGCACCCTGGCCAGGTCAATGAGCATGCCGAAGGCCTCGGCGGAACTCGCCATCCCGTACTCGTTGTGGACCGTGTGCAGATTGAAGATGACACACGCCCATGCCTCGCGCGCCCACGTCAGGAGACTTTCGTCGTCCTGCTCCACTAGGCGGATTGTTCCGTACACCACCGTGGGATCCCCATCGCGAAGCGCGTCGGCCGCATCGTTCATGAACGCGGCGAGCGCCGATCGCGGTACGTAGATCTCCGTGATGATCTCACTGCCGGGTGTGGTGGCCCCGGTCACCCGGTCCAGAACCTGGTGGTACCCGGCGATGTACTCGCTCCGTTGGTGAAGGTCCGACCAGTAGAGCTGACCCGACGTCGCCATGTAGTGGGCGATGTACGCCGCGGCTGCCTTCGCCCGGTCGGTGTGGGTGAGGTAGAGCAATCGTCCCCATTCCTGATTCGACAGCGAGCGTTGGCCGTCGGGGATGCTTGTCGCCTCAGTATCCGGCCCGTAACACGAGAAGATGCCGACGTTGAGGAAGTCCGCGGACCGCTCGTCGATCGAGAACTGGCAGTCGCCGAACAGGAATCCGTCCGAGATCCGTTCGTCGAACCTGGCTATCAGCTCGTCAACCGTCACCAGGGTGACGGTCCTGTGCAGGATCTGACGTGGGGCAAGTCGGAGACGGACGGACGTCACGGCGCCGAGCAATCCGTATCCGCCGATCACGAGTCCAAAGAATTCTGGCTCGTTCGTCCGGCTGACCTGCCGAACCTCGCCTTGGGGATCGACCAGGGTGAACGATTCGACGTCGGCGATGATCGGGCGCTGCGTCAGGCCGCGGCCATGGACGTTCGCCGAAAGGGCGCCCCCCAGGCTCAAGTGGTCCGATCCGGTCTGCTTCTGGCGAATCCCCCACGTATTCGATTGGTCGGTCTGAAGCGCAGGGAGGCCGTCCATCAGCTCCCACCATTCGATCCCGGCTTCGGCATGCACCACCCCGCGATCGGTGTCGAGGTCAAGGATCCGGGTCATGCCGCGCATGTCAAGGTGGACCGTGCCAGTCCCGAATTGCTGGCCGCCCATCGCATGCCGGGATGCCGAGATGCTGACACCGAGCCCGTCTGCGGCAGCACCTTGAACGGCGGCGACGACGTCATCTACGGTGCGCGGAGTCACGAGCCGGGCGATTCTGGTCGGATTGAGCGCCGAATGCGAGTCGTTCAGAAGCAGCCGATCCGCGGCGGTGGTCATTGGTCCAGGCTCCGTTCAGCGGTGGTGGTCCCTCAACGACGATAGTGAGGCACATCATGGACCCTGGACGTGACCGATCCGTCGTCGTCGTGGGAGCTGGACCAGCTGGCCTGGCCACGTCCAGGGAGCTGCTCGCCCGCGGTGTGGACCACGCGGTGCTGGAGCGGGGCCGGGTCGGCGAGAGCTGGCGACGGTACTACGATGGCCTCGTCCTCCATACGGGGCGGCACCTGTCGTCCTTGCCGGGGATCCCGTTCCTCCGCTCGGACCCCGTGTTCATTCCCCGCGGCCGGTTCATTCGGTACCTGGAGGACTACGCGGATCAGCTGGACCTGCCGGTCAGGCCGGGAGTCGATGTCCGGGCGGCGCGCTGGACGGGTGATCGCTGGGAGCTCGAGACAACCGATGGGCTATGGCGGGCTCCGGTTCTGGTCGTGGCCAGCGGAATCGCCGCTTCGCCGGTCATCCCGCCGATCGCTGGCGCTGACACGTTCGCCGGTCTGATCCGGCATTCGATCGACTACCGGCGGCCCGAGGCGTTCGCCGGCCGTCGGGTCCTGGTGGTGGGTGCCGGAAACTCGGGCGGGGAGATCGCCGCCGAACTCTCCACCGAAGCGGCATTCGTGGCGATCGCCATTCGATCCGGCGTCGTCGTTGTTCCACGAGAGATCCTGGGCATCCCGAGCCAGTACCTCGGCGTATTGGCGCGACGGCTGCCACGAGTGATCGTGGACCCGTTGATCGCTGCCGGGAGTCGGCTTCGTGCGCGCCGGCTGCCCTCCGAGTTGCCGCGATCGTCGGCCAGCCCGCTCGATCAAGTTCCGCTCATCGGGATGCATCTGCCCGATGCCATCAGGAGCGGCGCCGTGCGCGTTCGACCCGGCGTCGTGGCCTTCGAAGGCGGGTCGATCCGTTTCGCCGACGGGACCGCCGAGCCGTTCGACGAGGTGATCATGGCCACCGGGTTCCGGGCGGCAATCGAGTGGCTCGGCGATCTGGTCGGGCGGGACGTGCGCGGGTTCGCCCGGCGTACCGACCGGGTAACGAGCGCCGACCAGCGCGGGGTGTTGTTCGTCGGTCACGAGTACGACGCTTCGGGCGGCCTGAACAACATCCGGCGCGACGCCCCGGTCGCAGCGCGGTTCGCCGCGTCGTGGCTGGCCGGATCGAGGGCCGGCGGCCGGACTGACCCGTGAGCGGGTTCCCGCCGGGTATATCCCTTCCGGATCCGATCGTCACAGCGGGTTTGCTCGGAGCGCTGGAGGCGCTCTTCGCCGTGCGCGTCGTCGGCCAGCTGCTCGTCGCCCTGGGAGCGACCCGGCGGCTCCCGGCCATGGGCGAGTGGTATTCGGGGCTCGTCCCCTACCGCCGATTGCTAGGGATCCAGGTCGGGCTTCTGGCGCTGATGACCGGCACCGCGCTGGTTGTGGCGGTGCGGCCAACGTGGCTCGTCGATGCCTCACTGCCCGGCTCGGCGCTGCTGTGGATCGCCTGGCCGTACGGCCTGTCCATGCCGGTGCGTTACGCGCTGAGGATGTGGCGCCACCCGGAAGCGCGCTGGACGGGACGGACGATTCCCATCGTGTTCCACGTGGTCCTGGCGGCCTGGCTGTTCATCCTGGGAAGCTTCCTGCGCCCGCCGGTTTGACCGGTGTCGACTGCGCCGGTTCACGGGCGGCCGCGAACCGGCGCGCCGCCCGCCGGAAACAGACCAGGGCCACCGCCTGGATCGTGTGGTAGGTGGCGTTGTGATCGAACAGGCGCGGGTGAACGGCCAATCGTCCAAGCTGGGCCGCCGCCGCCGCAAAGGTCAGGCCGAGGCCGGCAAGGGCCGAAACCGCCGGACCTCGAACCGTTTGGTCGCCCATCCGACTGACGAGTGCCAGACCGAGAGCGAGAGAACCTGGCAGGTACGTCGCGATGGCGACCGAATACGGGGGGTTCGTCCTCACGAGGGCGACGAGGTACACGGCATGGGCCAGGATCGCTGTCCGGCGCACCCGACGGGCAAGCCGCTCCGGAAGCGCGATCGCCGCTCCCAGGCACCACGCCGAGAGTCCTGCGACGCCGATCGACCCGAGCGACACTCGCCACAGTCGACGCCGGGCCGACCCTGTGGCGGCGGCGGGAACGAGGCCGTGGAGCGCCGCACCCGCCAGCGCGGCAACGCTCGTCGAGGCGAAGAAGACGGTGAACCAGCGCGCGGACTCCACGACTGCGCCGGCGGGCCGTGGTCCGCGTGTGCGGCGTCGCGCGACCTCGCCAAGGACCGCAAATGCGGCGGCCTCCAGGCCAATCGCCAGATCCGTTAGCGCGACCGCCGGCTCAGGCGACCGAATCGCCACGTCAATCCCGCCCGCGCCGCAACGATCGGCCGGGTGTGGCGCCGGTGTGAACGCCGTCGGTCACGACCAGGGTCCCGGCGACGATGACGTGGTCGATGCCGATCGGGTAGGAGCGCGGCTCGTCGTACGTGGCGGTCGAGCGCACGGTTGCCGGGTCGAAGACCACGAGATCGGCGATGGCGCCATCGCGGATCACGCCGCGGTCGCGAAGGCCGAGCCTTGCGGCCGGGGCCGATGTCATCTTGCGGATCGCCTCCTCCAGACTGAGCAGGGCTTCGTCGCGCACGAACTGGCCGAGGATTCGCGGGAAGCTGCCGTAGGTCCGTGGAGAGGGTTTGGCACCGATGAAGGTACTGTCCGTGCCCACCATCCCGATCGGGTGCTTGATGAACGCTGGGAGCGTCTTCGACCAGGGTCCGCTCGTGACCTGCCCCACGCCGAGATTCTCGGAGAGCAGCAAGTCGCAGATGACGTCCAGGGCGTCGTGCCCCGTCTCGGCCATCACGTCCGCGACCGAGCGGCTCTCCCAGCGCAGGTTCTCCGGGCGTCGGAAGGCGGTCAATCGCACGTCTGCCCAGCCGGCGAGGCTGGCGTACGCGGTGCCACGGGCCTTGAACTCGGCCCGCAACTGATCACGCGTCGCCCGATCGGCGAGGCGCTCCTTGAGCGGTCCGGGCCCGCCGGCCTGCACCCATTGCGGCAGCTGGATCAGGAGACGAGTGGCCGCCCACTCGGACGGATAGCTGTCGAAGGTGATATCGAGTCCCGCTGCGCGCGCATCGTCCACCAGCGCGAGCAGCGGCTCCGGGCCGCCCGGGTGCGTCTGGCGATGGTAGAAGTGCGTGATGTGAGCGGGAGCGCCAGCGCGTCGCCCGATCTCGATCGCTTCGCGAAATGGGTCCAGGTAGCGGTCGCCGAGCGGATATCGAACGTGGGTGTGATAGAACCCGCCGTGGCGACCGGTCTCCTCGGCCAGGGCGACCAGCTCGGCCGTCGTCGCGTAGCCGCCGGGTGGGTAGTCGAGACCGGAGCTGAGCCCGAACGCGCCCTCAGTCATGCCGTCGCGGATCAGGCCGCGCATGCGGTCCAGCGCCTGGTCGTCGGCAGGAACGTCGTCCCAGCCCAGCGCATCGATGCGCAGTGGGGAGTTGCCGAGCAGCGTGGCGACGTTGACGCTGACCCGGCCATCGTAGCGCGCCAGATAGCTCCCGACGCTCGTCCAGTCATAGTCAATGTCGGGCCGACCATCGAGCCCGGCGTCGAGGTTTACGAATGCCTCGAGGTCCGCGCGATTGCGGAACGGCGCGAAGCCGTTGCCGTCGACCCCGACGACCTCGGTGGTGACGCCCTGGCGGACCTTTGGTTCGTGGCGCCCGTCGGCCAGGATGACCAGCCCGCCGTGACTGTGCAGATCGATGAACCCGGGGGCGACGACCTTGCCCGTGGCGTCGATCGTCCGCGCGACGTGCGTCGGGGCGGGATCGGTCTCGGCCAGGACGCGAATTCGCCCGTCGATCACGGCGATGGTTCCGGGCCTGGGCGGCGCTCCCGTGCCGTCGACGACCGCCCCGCCGGTGATCAGGAGATCGGCGTACGTGGTCATGCGTCTGGGCGAACCGCACCCGGACCGGCCCGCACGGCTGCGGGGCCGTCGAGCCGGCGGCCGCGAACCCAGGCGGCCTGGACCATGTCGGGGTGTGCCCGAAAGATCAGGCGGCTCACCAGGTGTTCGGGATCGTCGTCCACCGGCGCGTCCCTGGTTGGGGCTACCAGCGTCGGATCGATCGTGATCAGGTCCGCCTCCTTGCCGACTTCGAGGGAACCGATCTGATCGCCGAGCCCGAGGGCCTCCGCGCCTGCGAGCGTGCCCCCCCGAAGCCAGTCGAGCGGCCCTGCAACCGGGCCCTCATCTCCGACCAGCGAACGGCGGGCCATTTGCGCGTAGGCGCCGACCCGCATGACCGAGAAGATCGAGGCTTCCGGCCCGCCGGCGACGTCCGAGCCGAGCCCCACTGCCAGGCCGGCGCCCAGATACCGCGCGAGCGGCATCACCCCGGCGCCGATGAACAGGTTCGAGGCCGGACAGTGGGCAATTCGCGTCCCGGTCTCGACGAGGCGGCGCAGTTCGCGGTCGGAGAGATGGATCGCGTGGGCGAGGATCGTCCGCTCACCGAGTCCGCCAGCCCGGTCGTAGACGTCGACATAGTCGAGCGCCTCCGGGAAGAGCTCGG
>JANNQZ010000194.1:0-1942 GCA_031401015.1 Chloroflexota bacterium
CGAACCTTCCTGGAGTCCCGACCATGACCACCATCACCGGCGCCAAGCCCCATCCGATCTTCCTCGCTGGGCGCTGGGTGGAATCGCCCGACCCGCTGATCGTGCACAACCCTGCCAAGCCAGACGAGCCCGTCGGCAGCACGTTCCACGCGACCGAGGCCCAGTACGAGGAAGCAGTGGATGCGGCGGTCGCCGCGTTCGAGGTGACCCGGAAGCTGCCCGCCTACGAGCGTGGCGCGATCCTTCGCAACATCTCCGCGGGGATCAAGGCGCGGCGCGAGGAGCTTGGGCGATTGATCGCCCTCGAAGCCGGGAAGCCCATCCGCGACGCGCTAGTCGAAGTGGACCGCGCCACGCTGACGTTCCGGCTCGGAGCGGAGGAGGCGGAGCGGATGACCGGCGAGCTGATCCCGCTCGACCTGCTGCCGGCGTCGAAGGACCGGATCGGGATCACCCGCCGCTTCCCGATCGGGCCGATCGCCGGGATCAGCCCATTCAACTTCCCGCTCAACCTTGCCGCCCACAAGATCGCGCCCGCGATCGCCTCGGGCAACTCGATCGTGCTCAAGCCGCCGTCCAAGGACCCGCTGACCATGCTGGCCGTGGCCGAGATCATCGAAGCCGCCGGGGCGCCGGCCGGCTCGGTTTCGATCCTGCCGATGACCCGCGAGCTGGGCGATCGGATGGTGGCCGATGAGCGCTTCAAGCTGCTGACCTTCACGGGCTCGCCGTCCGTCGGCTGGCGGATGAAGGAGCGGGCCGGCAAGAAGAAGGTCGTGCTCGAGCTCGGCGGCAACGCCGGGGTCATCATCGACAAGACCGCCGATCTCGACTGGGCGGTCAAGCGCTGCCTGGTGGGGGCCTTTGCCTATGCCGGCCAGACCTGCATCAGCGTCCAGCGAATGATCGTCCACGAGGACGTCTGGGAGCCGTTCATGGCGAAGTTCGTGGCCGGGGCGGCGGCGCTCAAGATGGGCGACCCGCTCGATCCCGCAACGGATCTCGGGCCGATGGTCGATGCGACCGCGGCCGGGCGCACCCAGCGCTGGGTCGACGAAGCCGTGGTCATGGGCGGCCGGCTCCTCCTTGGCGGGCGAGCGAACGGGACGTTCTTCCCGCCGACCATCCTCACGGACGTGCCCCTGACTGCGCAGGTCTGTTCGAATGAGGCGTTTGCCCCGCTCGTCGTGGCCTTCCCGTTCCGAGGGCTCGACGAGGCCATTGCGCTGGTCAACGACTCGATGTTCGGGTTGCAGACCGGCATCTTCACCAACGACCTGGCCGCGACCTGGAAGGCGTTCGCGGAGCTAGAGGTCGGCGGGGTGATCGTGAACGACGTGCCGACCTATCGGATCGATCACATGCCCTACGGCGGAGTCAAGGACTCGGGGCTGGGTCGCGAGGGGCTCCGCTGGGCGATGGAGGACATGACCGAGATCCGGATCATGGTGATCGCCCAGCCGGGGTAGGTCTGGATAGGCGGGCCGCGCCACTCCCGCGCCGCAACATGGTGCCGCCTCGCAACGGATTCGCCTCGGGCGACGTTCGAAGCAGGACTAACGGGCTAGACAGCCATGACTTTCTTCTCCACACTCGAACGACCGTCGTGGCCGGGGCGTAGAGGAGGGGTAAGACTGCGTAGCACCCGCAGCCTACAGTCCGGGGCGATCTTCCAGGAAGACGCTCCAGCTCCAACACCAGCTGTCGACCGATACGCCGGGTCGACTGCCGGTAGTCGAAGAAAGGGAATGCATCGCATGACTCGCCGAGTTTACGCACTGGCCGCGATCGCGGTCATGATCAGCACGTTCGCCTTCGCGTCGGCCGTATCGGCCGATCACAAGAAGGGCAGCGAAGGCTGTACACCGGGCTATTACAAGAACAACGCGGCCATTGGGTCGGGATTAAAGTTTTAGACCGTTTTCGAAGACACGACTGCGAC
>JANNQZ010000195.1:0-4311 GCA_031401015.1 Chloroflexota bacterium
GGATGTCATCGAACACGATCAGCTCTCGCTTGAGTTCCCCCAGCCTCGCGAGCTCGATCTTGCCGGTTCGCTCGTACAGGATCGTCTGCTGCTCAAACTCGATCCCGGCGAGGGCGGCGACCGGCTCCGGCAGACCCTGGGAGAAGTGGTTGTACCCGCTCACCAGCACCAGCAGCCCGATGAAGCCGGCGAAGACGGAGCTGGCCACGAACGTGGCGGCTGCGGCACCGAGGACGGTGACCGCGGTGGTCGCAGCGCGTCCGCCCGGTCGGCGAGCGATGGCTCGGCGCAGGCGCCGGCGACGCGCGAGACTGGTCTGCATCTGTGGCGGCACGATAGCATAGGAGGCATGAACCAACGGTCGGGCGCCTCTCCGCGGGTCGTGACGTCTCAGCGGGTCTGGCTGTGACGAGCCGATCCAGCACCGCGGGGAAGCGGGACGAATCCGCAGGCGGCGCAACGGAGTCGGGCCTCGGCGGGCCGGGCGGCGACGGGCCGGGCGGATTGCTATCCGAGTTGGAGTGGCGGGGCATCCTGCACGCCACGACCCCTGGGCTTGCTGCGCGACTGGCCAGCGGGCGCCCGATCTCGGCGTATATCGGGTTCGATCCGTCCGCGCCGTCGCTCCATATCGGTAGCCTCGTGCCGATCTTCGGGCTCCTCCGATTGCAGCGCCACGGCGGCCGACCCGTCGCGCTCGTCGGCGGCGGCACCGGGATGATCGGCGACCCGTCCGGGCGGTCCTCGGAACGGAACCTCCTGGATCGCGACACGCTGGAAGCCAACGTCGTTGCGCTGCGGGCGCAACTCGAACGCTTCCTGGATTTCACCCCGGGATCCGGCGGCGCGGTCCTGGTCAACAACCTCGACTGGCTCGGCGAGCTGGGCCTGATCGACTTCCTGCGTGACACCGGCAAGCACTTCACGATCCCATACATGCTGGCCAAGGATTCCGTGCAGACGCGCCTGGATCGCGGCCTGTCGTTCACCGAGTTCAGCTACATGCTCCTGCAGGCCTATGACTTTGCCCACCTGCACCGGACGATGGGCGTCGAGTTGCAGATGGGCGGCGCGGACCAGTGGGGCAACATCACGGCCGGATTGGAGCTCATCCGGCGCGTCGAGGGTGGCGGGGATGAGGTCGCCCCGGACGCCGAAGGTGGTGCGCACGGTTTGGCGTACAAGCTGCTGCTCACGCCGTCCGGAACCAAGTTCGGCAAGAGCGAAGCCGGGGAGTCGGTCTGGCTCGATCCCGCCCGAACGACGCCTTTTGCCTTTTACCAATACTGGCTCAACGTCGACGACCGCGATGTCGGAACCTACCTGCGTTGGTTCACCGAGTTCAAGCCCGAACAGATCGAGGCACTCGAGGCGGAGGCGGCCAGGGCGCCCGAAGGCCGACCCGCGCAACGAGCGCTGGCCCGCGATATCACGACCCGGACCCACGGCGAGGCCGCGGCGGCGCAGGCCGTCACCGATTCCGCAGCCAGGTTCTCCTCGGAGGCCATCGCCGACCCCGCGGCCCTGCGGGCCCTGTTTGAGGGTGGCGGCGGGTTCACATTCTCGTCCGCGATGCTCGCCGGCGGAACGGCGGTCCTCCTGGCCGAGGCGGGCCTCTTCCCGTCACGCGGCGAGGCACGCCGAATGGTGGCCGGCGGCGGCGTGACCACCAACGGCATGCGTGTCACGGACGCATCGTTCGTTCCTGACCTGATCGCCGGGGAGTGGCTTGACGTCCGCATCGGCAAGCGCCGCCGCGAGATCGGGCGGCTTCTGGCCTGACCGGCCGCCGCCTCAGGCGTGGTGGCGAGCGCGCAAGGCCTCGATGGCCGCGGAGGGCGGCAGGCCTCGCTCGGCGAGGAGCAAGAGGGTGTGGAACAGCAGGTCGGCAGCCTCACCAGCCATGGCGCCCCGGGTAGGCTCCCGATCTGTCCCGAGCGCTTCCGCCGCGGCGTTGTCCTTGGCGGCCAGGAGCAGTTCGGTCGCCTCTTCGGTGACCTTGCGGGCTACGGCATCCACGCCCCCGACGAGGAGCCTGGCCGTATAGGAACCCTCCGGTCGCCAGGCAACCCGCGAGGCGATCGTGGCCCACAACGTCTCCAGCCAGGCGAACCCCTGCGTCGATCGTAGGCCCGGCGCGCCATCGGGATCGAAGCAGCTCCGTGTCTCGCGGTGACAGGTCGGTCCGACGGGTTCGACCGTCAGCAGGAGCGCATCCCCGTCGCAGTCGGTCGCCAGATCCACCAGGCGGAGGGTATTGCCGCTCGTCTCGCCCTTTCGCCACAGCCGACCGCGCGAGCGCGAGTGAAAATGGACGTCGCTGGTCGCCAGCGTTTCGGCCAGGGCTTCCGCGTCCATCCAGGCGACCATCAGGACCCGGCCGTCGATCGCGTCCTGGACAACGGCGGGTACCAGTCCATCGGCGCCGTAGCGGAGCTCGCGTGTTGCGCGCCCGGTCATGCGACGGCCTGCGGGACGAGACGTACCGGCAGCCCGGCGGCCGCCATGGCGGCCTTGACCTCGCTGATGGCGTGGATCCGGCGATGGAAGATGGAGGCAGCCAGAACCGCGTCCGCCCCGCCATCCCGAACCGCCGCCACAAAATCATCCGGACCGGCGGCACCCCCGGACGCGATCACGGGGACCTCGACCTGCGAACTGATCGCGCGCAGGAGCGCAGTGTCGAACCCGGATCCCGTTCCGTCCCGGTCGATCGAGGTGACCAGCAACTCGCCGGCACCGAGCGTCACCGCGCGTCCCGCCCAGGCCACGGCGTCGAGGCCGGTTGCCCGTCGACCGCCTTCGACCAGGACCTCCCAGGTACCGGGGGCCGTCTGCCGCGCATCGATCGCGACCACCACCGCCTGGCGACCGAAGCGCTGCGCGCAAGCCCTGATCAGCGACGGCTCGGCGACGGCGGCAGTATTGAGCGAGACCTTGTCGGCCCCGGCTCGCAGCACGGCCCGCATCTCGTCCACCGTCCGCACGCCGCCGCCCACCGTGAGCGGGATGAATGCCCGCCGAGCTGTGCGCTCCACGATGTCCAGAAGCGTGCCGCGCCGTTCCGGCGCCGCAGTGATGTCGAGGAACACGATCTCATCGGCGCCCTCATGGGCGTAGCGTTCGGCCAGCTCGGGCGGGTCGCCCTCATCGACCAGGTCAACGAACCGGGTGCCCTTGACAACCCGGCCGTCCGCCACGTCGAGGCATGGGATCACCCGCCGGCGAAGCATCAGGCGGCCCGCACGAGATCGACGAAATTGGCCAGCAGCCGAAGACCGTCCGGCCCACTTCGCTCTGGATGGAACTGGACGCCGACCAGGACTCCGCGGGCGGCTGCCGAGACAAATGGACGTCCATGGGTGGTGCGTGCGAGGACCAGCGGCTCCATACCCCCGGGCGCTTCGTCGCCGTCGTCGGGCGGCGCGCCCACATACGAGTGCACGAAGTAGAAGTCGGCGCCGTCCTCGATGCCGTCGAAGATCGCGTGCGGTCGGGTGCGCTCGACCTGGTTCCAGCCGATGTGCGGAAGCGTTGGTGCGTCCACCAGCCTGACCGTGCGTCCGGGCAGTGCCCCAAGCGTCGTCGCGCCGTCCTCATCGCTGCCTTCAAACAGGAGCTGGAGTCCAAGGCAGATGCCCAGGAATGGCCGATCCTCGGCGATCCACGCGCTGAGCGGGCTCGTCAGGCCCTGGGCATCAAGCCGCGTCATCGCCGGTCCCGCCGCGCCTACGCCCGGGACCACCACGGCGTCGGCGCCCGCGAGGTCCGCCGCCGCCTCCGCGATCCGGACCTCGGCGCCCACGGTCGTCAGCGCCTGGTGAATGCTCACGAGATTGCCGGCCCCGTAGTCAACCACCGCCACGAGAGGCCGCGCTGGCCGCCCGCCCGCCCGCACACTCATCCGAGCGCGCCTTTGGTCGAGGCGACGCCCGTCCGCCGGGGATCGAGTTCGCAGGCGACCCGCAGCGCGCGTCCCAGCGCCTTGAACGCCGCCTCCGCGAGATGGTGATCGTTGCGCCCCGAGCCGGTGACGTGCAGCGTCGCACCGGCGGTCCGGGCGAACGCCTCAAGCGCATGTTCGACGAGCTGGAGCGGGAGACCGCCAACCTGTTCGCCCCGGAACGGAAGATCGATGACGGCGTAGGGCCGCCCGCCGATGTCAAGCGCAACGCTGGCAAGCGACTCGTCCATGGGGACGGCGCTCTGGCCAAACCGGGCGATCCCGGCCCGGTCCCCGAGGGCTTCGGCGAACGCTGATCCAAGCACCAGCGCCGAATCCTCGACGGTGTGGTGTTCGTCGATCTGCAG
>JANNQZ010000196.1:0-3088 GCA_031401015.1 Chloroflexota bacterium
CGCGGGCCCGGCGGCAGCGGTCCGCCGGGTGGCAGCAGCTCGACGATCCCGGGCATCTCGTCATCGGGATCGGCCAGCCGCGCGCTGAGCACGCGATAGCCGGCCGTCGCTCCCCCGAAGACGGCGGCCACCACCGCCTCCGCTCCGCCATCGACGAGCTGGACGACCCGCCCGTCGCGAGCCATGGCCGGCTCGACCGCTGCGAGGGCGCGCCCGATCGATGCCGCCTGCCAGCTCCACGGCGGGCGAAGGGATGCACCGGCAAGGGCATCGATCGGCAGCAGTGCGGCTGCCTCACGCCCCAGCACCCAGGACGTGCCATGGTAGGTCGTGGCCAGCCGCTCGAGGTTCGGCCGCAGCGGCGGCTGGCCGAGCACCAGCCGAATGCGCGGCGCTGCCCCAGTCCGTCCATAGCCGGTCGATTCGTCGCCCAGGGCTACCAGGCCGGAGGGGCCGGCGAGCCCCAGGAGCGCCGTCGCGGTCCCCTCACCCAGGCTGCGAAGATCCTCACCGAGCCTGGCCTGGACCGGCCCCAGGCCACCCCCGTCCAGGCGCTGGATGAACCCGCGGACGAGGCGAAAGGCATCCTCGAAGGCAAGCCAGGGATTGCGTTCGCGCCACTGCGTGACGCTCGGCTGGCGAACATGCCCGCCGGCGATCCGCAGGGGGCCGGCGCGGCCAGGCCCAGTCGCCAGTCGACTCGCCGGAAGGATGGCGTGGAGCAGCGCCAAGCGAAGCGCCGCCAGGATCGGCGCGGCTCGGAGATCCATCTCGATCCGCTCGAGGATCGCCGCAAGCCCGATCAACTGTCGCGGCGTATGCAGCCCCAGCAGTTCGTCCGGCAGATCGGGCGCGCCCTCGATCTCGGGGAACCTTGTGCGCAGCAGTGCCCGGGTCGCCGCCACGCCTGGGTCCAGCATGGCCCGGGCGAGATCGTCCGCATCCAGCGGGGCCTGCCGGTGCTCGGAGCCGCCGCGCTGGTCACGGCAGACCGTGCAGCGATAGTGCCGGGAGATCGGCCGGGCGGTCATCGCCCCGACAGCAGGCGTCTGGCCGTCGTCGTGGCTGGCGCCTCGACCGCGCTCGCGGTTCCCGGGCGGTCCGTCGAGGCCGTCCCCGGGCTCGTCGTCGTCCTGGCCGGCGTCGTGGGGCGCGCCTTCGTTCGCCCACAGGATCGCATCGACCACCAGGCCCCGGGCGCACGTCGCACAGCGCGTCGCGAAGAGATCGCCAATGGAGACCTTGAGGCTCGTCTCGCCGCGCGGGGAGGCGGACATTCCCTGGAATGCCGCGTCGAGGTGCCGAACGTCCGGCGGCCGCATGACCACCTCGGCCAGCATCCGGGTCAGCGGGCTCGACTCGAGCGAGACGCCCCGGCGCTGCAGGTCAACCGCCGAGCGCGCTACCCATCCGCCACGCCCGAACAGGTCGGCTACGACATCGCCGGGGCCGCTGTGCAGCTCGATCCGGGCGGCCACTAGTCCGGCTGTTGGCATCGGGGCAATCCGGTCGAAGATCGGGAGCGAACGCCCCGGGTCACGGCTCGCAGACGACGGTCGACCGGTCATGTGTCGGCATGCTAGCCGACGAGGGCAAAGGCGAGGGCAGGACTGCCGTCGTCCACCCCCTGGGCGACACCGGTGCGTTCCGACTCGCTCGTGGTTCGGGCTGATGTCAGCTCCCCGGGCGCTTGTCGCGGCACAGCGTCGGCGACGGCCTGCCCGGTACTCTGGGAGCCTGTCAGTACCGGGCCGTGCGGGTGGTGAGGCGGGAGCGCGGTTACCCCAGGGGGCGGCCCGTCACGCCCTACGGTTCGTCGAGTTCGTCGGGCTCATCCTCGAAGGCTTCCTCCGTCGTCGAGTCCGGCGGCAGGACGCGGTCCAGATCCTCGATCTCCTCGTCCTCCTCGTCGTCCTCGAGATCTTCCTCCAGGTCCATCTCCTCGCGGACCAGGGTTCCCTTCGTGTACGGCCGCAGGTCGGTCGACTTGGCGGCGGTCGGGAAGCTGACCTTGCCGTAGTTGATCGGGTCCTGGAAGATCTCCCGGACGATGATCCGAACGTCCTTGTCGCCCAGCGAGGTCACGCCGGCGGCGTACTTGTTGCCGTCGGCGATCAGCTTGAGCAGGCGGGCCGCCACGCGAGGCTCAACGATCCCGATCCGCACGCCGTTGCTGTGGGCGATCAGCCGATTGCCCTCCGGGGTGAGCTCGACCGCATCCCCCGGGTTGACCTGGGCGAGCTGGCGCGGATCCGCGAGGTCCGTCAGGTAGGCAAACCCAGTCTTGCCGGTCTCCTCCACGAAAATGCTGATCGGCGCCTTGCTGCCCTCACGCGCGGGCACGGTTCTGTCGCCGGCGGCGACGATCAGCACCTTGAGCCGATCAATGTTGCGCTCCGCGATCCGGTTGGTCGGGTCGAGCGCGAGCGCCGTCTGATAGTGCTCCCGCGCCGACCGCAGCTCACCGAGCTCCCACAGCGCCTTGGCCAGGCGATTCTGCGATTCGGCGTCCGGGCCCAGTTCGAGGAGGCGACGGTTGGTCGCGGCCGCGTCGGCCCATTTGGCGGCCGACGCCTGCGCGATCGCCTGGTCCGCCAGCTGGCGCTTCTGGCGGGTCAGGTTGATCGGGCTCTGCGCGGAGGTCTCGATGTCGGAGAAGGTCACGAGGCGGTCGTCCTTTCGGGGCGAGGAGATGCGAGCTGAGCAGCGCAGCCAAACCGGGAATCTTCGGTGGGGCGCGCGACTACGCGGGTCGCGGTGCGGGTATCGCTTTCTAGCACCGTCCGGGCGCTACGTCAAACGCACCCCCGGCGGAGCGGCCGAGAAGCCCCGGAACCTACCCTCGAAGCATCAGGTTCCAGGCCACCACCAGGATCCCGAGCACCGCAAGCAGTCCGGTCTGCCAGATGAATCTTGGTTCACGGCGACGCGACGACTGTGCCCCGGTCAGGGCATCCCACAGGTAGAACGCCAGGACGAGCAGCGCCGGCCCCAACAGCCGCGGGATCTCCATCGCCCGAAGCGCAGCGGCCCCGATCGCGATCGCGGCCAAGTAGGTCACTGCGGCCCCGAGGGCACCCGGGAGGCT
>JANNQZ010000197.1:0-5497 GCA_031401015.1 Chloroflexota bacterium
CGGCGGAGTGCCTTCAGACGAGCGGCGCCGGAGCGCCTTGTTGGGCGGGCTGACCCGGCCCGCCCTCAGGCGAGCGACGAAAGCGGACCCCCTTCGAGCGCCCTGGCTTCGACACACACCGCGACGACGCCCAGCCGCGCGTGGCGGTTGAAGGTGGGGCGGCGGCGCACGGTCCAGGCGGCCACCTCGAGTCCAGCGGACGCGGCCAGCGCCACGGTTCGCGCATCCAGCGCGCGCCAGTGGACGGCAACGCCTCGACAGCCGAGCCCCACGGCCGCGCCGACGATCGCCTCATCCAGGGCAGCCGCGTTCAGCCAGCGTGGCCAGGTCGGTGCCCGGCGCCCAACAGCTTGGAGCGCCTGGTGATCGAATGACGAAATCACGGCGTTGTGCAGTTCGGGTCCGCGGCCCGCGGCCAGGACCTCAACCACGGCCGGGCCCGGGTCGACCTTCAGCTCGATGTCGAGAAACGGGCGGCGACCAACCGCCTGCAGCACGTCTGCCAGGGTGGGCACGCCGATATCGGCGAGGACGTCGGAAGCCAGCGCGTCGACGCGCTCGGGTCGGCCGTGAACCCGTGCCAGCGTCTCATCGTGGTACACGACGGGGACGCCGTCGGCCGCTGCGCGGACATCGAATTCGAGCCCGTCGCAGGCCGGGATGGCCAGCGCGGCGCGGAAGGCCGCGAGGGTGTTCTCGGGGACCCGGCGCCAATCGCCTCGATGGGCAAGCCGCAGGGTCCGGCGTCCGATCCGGGATCCGATCAATGATCCCCCACCCGGTCCGGCGGCGATCCGATGGTGTCCGCGATGACCAGGTGTGCGGAAAGCCCGAAGTGATCGCTCGGAAAGAGCGTGGAGTCGTCGGGATCGGGGCGATCGAAGACGACCCGGGCGGACTCGACGCGCACGGCGCCACGGATCCAGATGTAGTCGAGGCACGCCGGATCGCCATCGGTGTCCATCCCGGGCGCCTGGATGCCGGACGGCCAGGTCACCGCCGGATCGCCGCCGTGTAGCTCGGCGTAGGCGGAGCGGAAGCCGGCCGCCTGCATTCGGATCGCCGCAGCCTCCTGGGGATGGGCATTGAAGTCGCCCATCACCACCTGGGCGGCTGGCGGCGGCGCCGTGGCCGACGGTGCCGTGGCCGGCGCGTCGGTCCCAGCCCCTGACACGCCGTCAAGCCAGTCGATGAGCTGGCGCGCCTGGTCATCGCGCTGTGCCGCATCGGGCGCCTCGTGATGCAGATGGGTCACCACCACGAGGAGCCTCTCGCCTCCCGGAAGCGTGATGGATGCGCGAAGCGCCGATCGGCGGAGGCCGAGATCCAGACGCTCCACGTCGCCGCCGGCGAGCGGCTCCCGGACGAGCAGGCTGTTGCCGTACTCAGGGCGACCCGCCCAGCCCCGGATTGCCCGGTAGTGAGCCTCCCCGGCCGCCCCGATGAGCCGGTCCTGTTGCATCGGGTAGATCACCTCCTGGAGCCCCAGGATGTCCGGGTTGAGCGCCGCCATGTCGGCCAGCAGCAGCGGCAGCCGCTCGGCCCAGCGATCGGCGAGGTTCCGGATGTTGAGCGTGGCGATGTGGAGTTGGTCCATCGGTTGTGCGTCTCGTCCTCGGCTCACGACTGGGGTCCCGCGACCGGCAGCGCGAACCTGAACGTCGAGCCCGCCCCCTCGACCGATTCGACCCAGATCGTGCCGCCGTGGCGCTCGGTGATATGGCGCGCGATCGCCAGACCCAGGCCGGTCCCGCCGGCCTCGTTGCGCACCCTGGATCGGTCGACCTTGTAGAACCGTTCGAAGATCCGCCCCTGAGCCGATGCGGGGATGCCGACGCCATGGTCGGCCACGGCACAGACCACATGTCCGTCCTCGACCCTCACGGTGATGCTGACCTCACCGCCGTCCGGACTGAACTTCACCGCGTTGTGGAGCAGGTTGATGAAGACCTGCGCGAGGCGGGCGGCATCGCCACGGATCGGCGGCAGGTTCGCCGCCGCCTCGACGTGCAAGGCAACCCCCTGGCGATCAGCAAACAGGTGGAGCCGTTCGACCGATTCGGTCGCGACCTGACCGAGATCGACCAGCTCGACGACGTTGATCGTGCTCCCGCTCTCGATCCTGGATAGATCCACCAGCTCGCTGACCATCTGGATCAGGTGGCCGGTCTCCACCTCGATCTTGCCGATTCGGTCGCGCATCTTGGCGGGGATGGCGTCACCGGCGGTATCGGCGTCGCGGGTCAGCGTCTCTGCCAGCAGGCTGACCGTGGTGAGCGGCGTTCGCAGCTCGTGGGACAGGTTGTCGATGAACTCTGCCCGGATCTGTTGCAGGCGACGGAGCTCGGAAACATCCTCGAGGGTCAGCCAGACGCCACCCGCAGCGGAACGCTGAGCGCGAACCAGCAGCCGACGCCCATCGGCATCGGCCCGCCCGATTTCGCCCGCCGCCGAACCCTGCGCCAGGGCGGTCGCCACGATGGCTTCGACCTGGGTATCGAGGAATGCCTCGATGATCGTCCGGCCGACGACCGTGCCGGGCACGCGATCGAGAAACGTGTGCGCGATGGGGTTCGCGGCGGTGATCCGGAGTCCGCGATCCACGGTGAGGACGCCCTGGGTCAGGGCATCGACCGCCTCGTCATGGGCGCGCCGATCAGTTCGGGGCTCAGGCTCGGCTTGGGCATTCCGGTCGCGGTCGGTTGTGACCGAGGCGACGGCTGACGGGGCCCCGGATGCGGCCGGGCCGGCACCCTCCGTCGCGCCGGCGACGGCACGGATTCGGGCGGCCAGTCGTCGCTCACGCAGCACGGATCGGCCGACCAGCGCGGCCAGCACGACCGCGATCGCGATAAGGAGAGGTTCCACGGCGCGAGCATCGCACAGCCGGCGTGCGCCGCGCGCGGGGGGGTAGGAGGGGCGGGCGCGACGTGCGGGCGTGGCGGAGCGGGCGAGAGGTGCGGGCCGCGAGGTCGGCGAGGTGCGCTGGTCTCGGTGCGGCGCTCGACCCCCTACCCGGAAGACGGCCGACGGACGCGCGGGGTCGGCAGATCGTCAGGGATCAGGCTAGGCCGCCAAGGCGCGATGAGCTGGTCGAACGTCGCCGGCGCGAACGCGTGGCGCAGGACCAGCAGGTGGGTGATCCGCGCCGCGGCCCGTCCGGCTCGAGTGATGGTTGTGCGGTCAAGTCGGGTTCCCGCGGCGGCGGCTCCCGCGGCGGGGGCGGCGGATGGCCCGGTCGCGGCGGATGGCCCTGTCGCGGCAGAGGCGGCGGGGCCGGCGCTCGCGGCAGAGGCGGCGGGGCCGGCGGTCGCCGCGAACGCAATCGCATCGATCGCATCGCGAGCCGCCAGGACCGATGACACGCGCAGGGCTTCGTCATCCTCGGGGGAGACTCCCGGCGGCCACGGGTCTTCACCAAGTCGAGCACGCGAGCCACGGGCGCCGAGCGCCGCGATCCCGGCCGTGTCGAGGACCCGAAGGCGCCCGAGCAGCTCGGTGATCGCCTTTCCGTTCGGCCCATACCTGGGCTGCCCGACGGCCGCTTCCCAGCCTCGCGTCAGGCGCTCCCTGGCGCGCGCCCGAAACGGCTCACTCAGGAGGTCGTCCAGAAACGAGCCGAGGACCAGTTCCGCGGCGTAGGCGTCGATGGTGTCATGGATCCCGGGACGAGCAGCGGCTGACGCTGATAGGCGACGGGCGATCTCTGCCTCCACCGATTCGAGCGCTGCCCGGCCGCCGTCCGGAATGAATCGGCGGATCGTGGCGCCGAATGCGATCGGCGCCGGGTCCGCGGCCTCGAGACGATCGAGTTCGTCCGGGGTGAGGCCGCTGATCCGGTCCAGGAACCGGGCGATCTGGTCTTCCGCTGGACGCGGCCGGTGACGGACCCGTGCGTGGGCGGCGGACGCGTGGCTGTCGCGCCACGACCCGCCATCCGCTCCCTTGCGAGTCGCTGCGCCGGGCACTCCCCGGTCGCGATCGTAGCGGGCGCGAAGCCCCGGGTCGCTGAGCCAGTCGTGGGCGACGTTGATCCGCTTCGAGACCTCGAGGCCGGCCGGGCCGGCAATGTCGGGATGATGCCGCCGCAGCAGGGCCCGCCACGCAAGCTCGATCGCCTCGGCAGTGGCGTCTGTGGGCAGTTCGAGTCGCAGGTACAGGTCATCGCTCGGCAGGATCGGGCGCGGCGGCATCGCAGCATCCTAGTGGCCGAAGGGGGCCGGTGGGGAATGCCCTGATGCTCGTCGTAGGCGTCCCAGCCGTTGACTGTGCTGAGCTGCCGGGCTCGGTGGGCTTCCCTGGAGAGACATGTCGTCCTCAGGGCGCACTTCTGGCACAGCTCAGCGTGAGGAGCTCCGACTTCCTGCCGAAACTGAAGGAAGTGGCACCCGTCCACGAGGGACCTGTCTCGAACCTGCGCCTGAGAACGACATCGCGGACTCTTCGGCTCGGCTCCCGGACCGCCCGGCTCGGCGGACTGCCCGGCGCCCGGGTTGCTCCGACTCCCTCCTGGCACATCGGCCTGCTCTATTGGTGAATCACACCTGGCAGAGAGCACGGAATGCCTCCAGGCTCGTCCGCCGTGGCGATCCATCCTGGTGGCCCTGCCGGGCGGTGCCCTGAGGTCAGTGCCTCGCTCGAGCCGAGCGCGAAGTCCTGCCATCGACGCCTGCGCGGCCCGCTGATATAGGCTTTCGTCAATGAGCTTTATGAAACGCGCCAGGGAGGCCGCCGAGGCCGCGGCGGAAGGTGCGCAGCATGCTGCCGAGGCTGCGCGGGTCAAGGCGACGGAGGCCGGCCGAGCGGCCGCGGATCCAGCCACCCACGAACGGCTGACCCGGCAGGCCAGGGAGACGGCCGGCAAGGCCCGTCGCGGGATGACGACGGTCGTGGAACGGATCGATCCGGGCACGCTGGCCGACCTGATCATCAAGGCAACGGCACTCCAGGAGCGCACGAACGCCTCGTTGCGGGACAAGCGCTCCCCGTATCGGATCAGCGAAATCGTCCTGTCCGCCTCCATTCCGCCGGGTATTGCGTTCACGATCGGCCGGATCGACGAGGGCGAGATCCTGTCTGGCACGTCGGTCAGCTCGGCGGAGCTGATCGCCACCCTGCCCGAGGTTGGCGAGGCGGTGGTGGCTCTCGACGGGACGACCGGCGAGACGTTTCTGGAGGACGCGGAGCCCGTGGCGCCGCCGGCCCAATAGTCCGGCGACCAGGGCCCCGCGATCGACGCAAACCACCGGCGACCAGCGCCCGGGGGTCAGCGACCGGCGAGCAGCGCCTCCACCGCCTCGATCGATCGGGTCGAACGCTCCCCAGTCGCCCGATCCGTGACCTCCACGCCGCCCGCCGCCAATGACCGAGGGCTCACGGTCAGGATCCACGGCATCCCGAGCAGCTCGGCATCCGTGAACTTGACCCCTGGCGACTCGTCCCGGTCGTCCCACAGGATCTCCCGGCCGGCCTCGAGCGCGAAGGCGTGGAGCCGCTC
>JANNQZ010000198.1:0-4880 GCA_031401015.1 Chloroflexota bacterium
GTTCACGCTGCTGCTGCGGAACAAGCCGGAGTACGCGGGTGTCGGGGCACTGCCGTTGCTCTATTTCATCGCGGCGGGCCTTCTGGCACTCGCAGTTGCCGTTGAAACATATTTCACGAACGATCGATGGCCGCTCCTGGCAGCGGGCGCCGTCGTCGGCGCGACCGTATTGAGTCTTGTTTTGATGGCGACGACCACGCTCGCCGCTCCCGGCTACGCGATCGACCCGGCGACGGGCGTCCCGGTCGCCACGCTGTTCCCGCCTGAGCTGCGGCTGCTCACGCCGTTTCTCAACATCACGGGTGCGTTCTCGCTCTTCCTCGGCGCGATCTTCTCGACCTATGTATTCATGCCAAAGCGGCGAGTGCTCGCCTACTCGCTGGATCCCGACCAACCGGGCGACCAGTTCCTGTTCAACCTGCTGATTGCTCCAGTGGCCATCACCGTGAACCTGGTCGCGTCGTTGCCCGGAGCGATGCATGCCCTGCTTGCCGGGCGGATCCATAGCCGCGTGCCGGCGACGATCCTGATCGCCGCTGGGGCCGTGGTGGCCACGCTGGGCGACACGCTGAACCGGTTCGGAATGACGGACTGGTTCCAGCTCGGCAAGTTCCTCGGCGTGGTGTTCCTGTTCGCCGGGTTTCTGGTGTCGGTCGAGGTCTTCCGCGAGATCAGGATCCCGTTCACCTCCGTCCGAGTGGGCGCGGCTCGCCGCGAACGGGGAGGGATCGAGCGGGCCAACGCGTCCTGAGGTCAGCGACCGGTTCTGTGGGCGGGCGGGGCCGTGGCGGGGGGGAGCCGGAAGCGGGGCCTGGGCCCAGGGCGGGGGGCGGCGCGCCCTCGTAGCCGGGTCGCGGCTCGCCGCCCTACCATGACCAGCGATGCCAGGTTTGAATCGATCGCCCGTGGCGGGTGTCGCCATCGTGCTCGTGGCCGCGTCCCTGTTCGGGATGCTGGGGCCGCTGGCGCGGTTCGCCTACGACGCCGGGATGGAGCCGCTGGCCTTTGTGGCCTGGCGCGGCGCCGGCGGCTTTCTCGCGACCGCCGCATTTGTTGCCTGGCGGATCAGGCGTGGCGGCAGGCGGCTGATCAGGCTCCGGGACCTCGACGCCGGGGCGCGCCTGAGTCTTGCCGTTGCCGCCGTCATGGGCTTCACCCTCAACCTCGGCATGTTCATGGCCTTCGACCGCATCACCGTGGCGCTTGCCCTGCTCGGCTTCTATACCTACCCAGTTTTGGTCGCGGTGGGGAGCGCCCTGCTCGGGCGTGAGTTGCTCGACCGTGCACGCGTGGCGGCCCTCGCGCTGGCGGTGGTGGGCATGACCGCGGTCGTCGCCTCGCAACTCGACCCCGCAGCGGGAATCCGGTTCGACCTTGGCGGGATCGCGCTGGCATTCGGGGCGGCGGCCAGCCAAGCGGTCTACGTGATCCTGAGTCGACGCGGTTATCAGGTCGTGCCGGCGGACCAGGCCATCGGGCTCGTGCTTGGCGTGACCGTCATCTGCAGCACCGTCCTTGCCCTCGCGACCGGGGCGCTCGCCACCATCGCGCTGCCCCTCGAGGTGCCCTCACTCTTGCCCCTGCTGTTGTTCACCGGGCTGTGTGCGGCGGCGATCCCCTCGATCCTGTTCCTCAAGGGAATCCGACTGCTGGGCGGCACGGGAGCGGGGATCGTGATGCTATTCGAGCCGGTCGTCGGGGTCGTGCTGGCCGCCTGGCTCCTGGCCGAGGGCCTCGCGCCGATCCAGGTGCTCGGCGGGTTGGCGATCCTTGGCGCGGCCCTGATCCTGCAGCGCAGCTCGCGGCCGGACGAGCGGGTGGTGGTGGTGCCGGCCACCGAAGGCGACCCGGCGGACGGCGACTTGGTTGCGTCGGGCGCGTCGGTTGCGTCGGGTGCTACTCCGGCAGCGCCGGGCGCGGCTCCGCCAGCGATGCCCCGGCATGGCTCACAGGAAGCTTCATGACGCGGGCCACCCTGACGCGGGACGCCGCCAGTGCGATCGACGACTCGTGGACCGCCGTTGGGCCGCCTGCCGCACCCGCCATCGTCTTCATCCACGGCACGCGGCTGAGTCGTGCGTTCTGGTTCGCCCAGGTGGAGGCCCTCAAGACCGAATTCCGGGTCATCACGCTGGACCTGCCCGGACACGGCAGCCGGGCCGGCGAGGCCTTTACGATCGAGGATGCCGCGGACGGCGTCGCGGCCGCCATTCGAAAGGGTGGACGCGGCAGTCGCGGCGGACGGGTCGCCCCGGCCGTCGTCGTCGGGCTCTCCCTCGGCGGGTATGTCGCGATGGTCCTGGCCGCTCGCGAGCCCGAGTTGGTGCGCGGCCTGGTCCTGGCGGGCGCGACGGCCGAACCGGTGGGCATCCGGGGCATGGCGTTCAGGGCGCTCGCGGCTGCCCTGGAGTGGTTCGATTCGCCTCCGCTCAACCGCGTCAACGCCTGGTTCTTCAGGACCCGTTACCCCGTGGCCATCGCCGAACCGATCATCGCCGGCGGGTTCTGGTCCAGGGGCGGTGCCGCGGCACTGCGGGCCATCGTCGGGCAGCGTTTCGCACCCCGCCTGGCCACCTACCCGGGATCCACGCTCATCATCAACGGCGAGTGGGACCTGCCGTTCCGGTGGTCGTCGGGTACCTTCGCCGCGGCCGCCCGCGACGCCCGGCGAGTCCGCCTCGCCGGTGCGCTGCATCTGTCGAACCTCGATCGCCCCGCCGCGTTCACCGAGGCCGTCCGCCAGTTCGCTCGCTCCGTGCGAGGAGCCTGACTCGGCTGGAATCGCGCCACGGGTATACTTCGCACCGCTCAACCCGCCGATCCCGAGGTTCAATGCGCGTTCGCAAGGCCGTCTTTCCAGCTGCTGGCTGGGGAACCAGGTTCCTCCCCGCCACCAAGGCGCAGCCCAAGGAGATGCTGCCGCTGGTCGACAAGCCGATCATCCAGTACGCGGTCGAAGAAGCCGTCGCCGCAGGGATCGAGCAGGTCATCATCGTCACCTCGAGCCAGAAGCGGGCGATCGAGGATCATTTCGACCACTCCTACGAGCTTGAGCACCTGCTCGAGGAGAAGGGCGATATCGAGATGCTGCGCCAGGTCCGCGCGATCAGCGATCTCGCCCAGGTGGCCTACGTTCGGCAGAAGGAACAGCTGGGCCTCGGTCACGCCATCCTGATGGCCAAGGATCTGATCGGCCACGAGCCATTCGCCGTAATCCTGCCCGATGACGTGGTGATCGCCGACCGGCCGTGCATCGGCCAGTTGATCCACGCCTATCACCAGCACCACGGCTCGGTCGTCGCGGTGATGGAGGTGCCACCGGAAGAGACCCACCGGTACGGCGTGATTGCCTCGGAACCTTCGACCGATCCGCTGGACCACGGTCGGCTGCACCGGATCACCCGTTTGGTTGAGAAGCCCGCTGGCGACGCCCCATCCAACCTGGCCATCATCGGCCGGTACATCCTGACCCCGAAGATCTTCGACAAGCTCGAGCAGACCAAGCGCGGCGCCGGTGGCGAGATCCAGCTGACGGACGCAATCGCCGCGCTGATGGAGGAGCAGGAGGTCTTCGGCTACGCCTTTGAGGGGATCCGCTACGACGCGGGAACCACGATGGGTTGGCTGCAGGCGTCGGTGGAGCTGGCCCTGGGGCGCGCGGACTTGGGCCCGGAGTTCCGAACCTACCTCCAGGCGCTCCGGCTCTGAGGCCGGAGCGAACCGAATGGCCGACATCGGTCAGATCCTCGGCGGGCGCTATCGGCTGATCGAACTGCTCAGTCAGGGCGGCATGGCCACGATCTATCGGGCCACCGATAGCCGCCTGGGGCGTGACGTGGCCCTCAAGCTGATTCGCTCTGAGTACCTGCGCGATCCTGACTTTTCGTCCAGGTTTCGCCAGGAGGCCCAGGCGGTCGAGTCGCTCAGCCATCCCAACGTCGTCACCGTATACGACCACGGCGAGGATCCGTCGGGGGCGTTCATCGTGATGGAGCTGATCGATGGTGAGGACCTGGCAACCATCCTGGCGCGCAGCGCCGGGCTGCCACCTCGACAGGCCGCGCGGATCGGCGCCGCGGTCGCGCGGGCATTGGGCGCGGCGCATTCCAGCGGGATCATTCATCGCGACGTGAAGCCGAGCAATGTGCTGATCGGGCGCGACGGGCGGGTCAAGGTGGTCGACTTCGGGATCGCCAGTGCGGTCGCGGTGGCCCAGGTGACGCTGCCCGGCACGACGCTCGGCTCCGTTCACTACGTCAGCCCCGAACAGGCACGCGGCGAACCGACGACCGCAGCGTCCGACATCTACAGCCTGGGCATCGTCCTCTACGAGCTGCTCACCGGGATCCGACCATGGACCGGTGATAGCGCCGGGGCCGTCGCGCTGGCTCGATTGAGCGGGCCGGCTCCGGATCCGCTCGCCATCCGCCCGACGCTTCCGACGGACCTCGCGGCGATCGCCCGGGTGGCGCTCTCTCCGGCACCGGCCGATCGGTTCTCGGCGGACGTGATGGCGGACAAGCTGGAAGCGACGCTGGCGAACCTGTCCGCCACGGCGGGCGGCGCTGCGGCCGGGGCTGACGACGCGATCGCGGCGGCGATGGCAGGAACGGCCGGTGCGGCGGAGACGGCCGCGACGGTCGCCGGCATGGAGACGGCCGCGACGGTCGCTGACGTGGAGACGGCCGTTGACCTCGCAGCGCCGGCGACTGCGGCGACCGGTGAGATCGCGGCAGGTGAGGTCGCGCTCAGGCACTCCGATTTGACGGAAGAGATCGATCCCCGCGATGCCACCGAAGATGCCGAGGCCCACGAAGGAACCGGGGCCCCCGAAGTCGACGAGCCAGGGGCCGACTCGCCTGCCAAGGCGGCGTTGATCC
>JANNQZ010000199.1:0-3079 GCA_031401015.1 Chloroflexota bacterium
ATCGAGGTCGCTCGAGGTGGTCGTCATCGACGGGAGTGTACCTGAAACGTGTACTGCGCAGGTAGCCTGTTGGTGGCGATCCGCGTGGACGTGAGCGGTGTTACCGTCGCGCCAATGCCCATCCCGCGCCGCTATACGACCGAGGCGATCGTTCTCACCCGTTTCGATCTTGGTGAGGCGGATCGCGTCCTCACCCTGATCACCCCGACCGTCGGCAAGCTCAAGGCAATCGCCAAGGGGATTCGACGGCCCACGTCACGCCTGGGAGGCAGCCTGGAACCATTTGCCGAGCTGACCGTTGCGCTGGCCCGTGGGCGAACGTTCGATGTCGTCACCCAGGTCAGCGTGGGTCATGCCTGGCTCAAGCTGCGCGACTCGCTCGAAGCCACCGCCACGGCCTGGTATCTCGCCGAGCTGGCCGACCGGTCGCTCGAGGAGCGCCATCCCGCCGCGCCGCTCTACGCGCTGCTCCGGCGCGCCTACGAATTGCTCGATGCTGGGATGGCCCCCGGCCGAGTGGCCCGCTGGTTCGAGATGCACCTGCTCGACGAGCTCGGGCAACGTCCGGAGGTGGATCGGTGCGTGGAGTGCGACCGGATGCTTGAGTCGAGCGAACGGTTCCGCTGGGTGCCACCGCTCGGTGGCGTGCTGTGTGAGCGATGCCCTGGGCCGCAGCACGACAGGTCCGGCCTGACCCTCGACGCCCTCAAGTTGCTCAAGGCCTACCAACGGCTCGATGTCGAGGCGATCGCCGCCCTCCGGTTGGCCCCCGCGGTGGAGCGAGAGACGGAGGCGGCCCTGCGGGACTTCGTCCGCGGCGCCCTGGAACGAGAGGCCCGTTCGCTCGCCTTCCTCGACGAAGTGCGACAAGCCCGGAACTGACCCGGCAGGAGACGACGATGCGGACCCTGGATCCAGCGACCGAAGCCGGCGCCAAGGCGCTGCGGCGCCTCGAAACCGAGCTGATGGGCTGGGTGACCACGGTCAACCCAGACGGCCAGCCGCAGAGCTCGCCGATCTGGTTCCTCTGGCGGGACGGCGAGATCCTGGTCTACTCGCACATACGGGCCCCGCGCAACGCCAATGTCGACGCAAACCCACGCGTTTCCTTCAATCTCAACACGGATCCCGACGGTGGCGAGGTCGTCACGATGGAGGGCGAAGCCCGGATCAATGTCAGCCGGCCGGCCTCCTCCGCCAATTCCGCGTATCAGGCCAAACACCGGCACATGCTCGACCGCTACGGCTGGACAGCCGACTGGTTCGCCGCCAACTATCCCGTGCCGATCGTGATCAGCCCGACCCGCTGGCGGCTGGGCTCAGCGAGCCTCAGATGAGGGGAGCGATGAGGGCGGCCGCGCGGGCGGCTCCATCGGTCTCCACCGGGCGCGAGCGCACCGGTCGGTCGATCTCCGCGGCGATCGCCTCGGCGATGACCTCGGGGGCAGAGGTCGCGTAGTCCATATACCGGCCGGCGACGTAGCGTTCGAGCCGATGGCGGACGTGGCGGTTCTGCTCGAAGTGATTGCGCAACGGGAAGTACAGAAACGGCCGTCGTGCGGCCGCCAGCTCCATCGTCGTCGTCAGCCCACCCTGGACGACCGCCAGGTCGCAGGCTGCCAGGTGCCGATAGAGATCGGGGACGAAGGCACGGACCTCCACGCCGGCTGGTGCCCCAAGGACGGCCGGATCGATCCGCGGGCCGGCGATTGCGATCATCCGCAGCCCGTTCACGCAGCGTGCCGCGTCCGGGTAGCTCGCGATGACCCGCCGCAGCAGCGCCTCGCCGACGCCTGACCCACCGACCGTCACGATGACGACCCGCTCGTCGGGTCGGTATCCGAGCTCATGACGCAGGGCTTCGCGCCCCTCGCTGAGGGGCGCGGGATCGAACCCGGTGATGTAGCCGCTGAACGCGAAGTGGCGTTCCGTCCACTCGCGGATCGACGGCAGGCCGGGGCCAAAGTCGTCTGGCACGATGTCGTCGGGTTCCCCGACGAAGATGGCTCGGTCGCGGATCCGCGGGAAACGCTCGACGTGCTCGATCATCTCGGCGTTGTAGTCGGCCGTAAGGAATGCCTCGCGCTCGCCGCCGGACGGCATGGGCAGCCAGCCGACAAAGTCGGTCATCCAGGCGAACGCCGTGCGCTTCAGCTCCGGGTTCTCGTGCAGGAAGTGGTCGACGTCCCAGGCTTCGTCGCCGATCACGAGGTCGTATTCGCCGTCCGTCACGACGTCGTGGAAGACCATGAAGTTGGCGACCAGGATCTCGTCCATGCGTCGGATGGCCTGGAAGGCGTTCAGGTCGTGCTCGGACGACTCAGCGGTGACGTGCGCGGACTCCGAGGCGAGCTCTGCGCTCATCGGGTGGATTCGCTCGCCGTGCGCCTCCAGGACGGCGGTGACCGGGTGCTGGGCGAGCCAGTCGATCTCGAGGTCGGGGTGCAGCTTGCGCAGCTCGTCGGCGATGGCGACGTCGCGCTGGGCGTGTCCCAATCCGATCGGGGAGGAGAGGTACAGCGCGCGCCGGCGGCGGGCAAGCGAACGCGTCCATCTCCGAGCCAAGGGTGTGGACTCACGGGCGCCCGTCCCGTCCTCCACGAACTCCCGCAGGAGCAGGTTGCTCCGGACAGGGTCGCGTATGGCCGGGCCGTGACCAGCGCCGTCGAGCGTCACGAGTCGAGCACCCAGCGCGGCCGCCAGGTCGGCACCCCCGCCTGGATCGGTGATGGCGTCGTTGGTGCCCTGGATGACGAGGCTGGGACAGCGGACCCGGCGCGCGAGCTCGCGCGCCACCGTCGGATCCGTGTACGCCGGATCTTCCTCGAGCAGGATCGTATCGGCGTCGGTCTGGAGCCCCCAGCCGAGGGCGTCCTCGATGGGCTTGGTCGAGTGAGGTTCGTTGAAGATCTGGGAGAAGTAGAACTCGACAAAGCCGGGCCAGTCGCGCAGCCAGTAATAGCGGTTTGACTTGGCCCAGCCTTCGTCGGTGTCGAGGGGCTCGTCGAACGGGTAGTCGACCCCCCGGGGAGACATGGCAGCGAGCGGGAAGCCGGAGAACAGGACGAGGCCGGCCACG
>JANNQZ010000200.1:0-7252 GCA_031401015.1 Chloroflexota bacterium
CGTGGTCGCCGCGCCGACCCGGGCCGGCTCGCTCGATGAGGTGGTGGCCGCGGCGGAGCAGCGATGGGCGAATCGACGAGTCGATCGATCGACTCGACCGCCTGGCGTTCGGTTCCGCGATCGAATAGCCGCCGCAGGGTCAGACCCCCAGGCGCTGCTCCGCCTCGGCCACCACCTCTTCGAGCGAGCCGGCCCGGGTCGGCGCGGCGACCTCGATCCGGAGGCTGGCCCTGCCTGGCGCCGCGCCCGTCAGGTCGCGGTAGGCTCGATCAAGCCGTGCTGCAGCACTTCGGGCCGCGCGAGCGTTGGTCTCGGGCATGAGGATCCGGAAGCTTGCGGGAGCGAATCGGGCGGCGCGATCGGTCTCGCGAGCCCGTGCCCGGATCAGGTCCGTGAGAACCCGGGCATCCGTGTCCAGGGCGGGCGCTCCGTTCAGGCCGGCCAGCTCGAGCAGCACGACCGCTACCGGTCTGCCGTATCGGGCATGACGGGCGACCTCCAACTGGAAGGCGGTCATCCAATCCTGGCGCGTATCGAGTGACTTGCTGGCTCGCGGGCGTTCCAGTCGGACGTGTGCCTTGCTGGCTCGGATGCCGATCCCGGCGTCTCCCTCGACGAACGCGATGATCCGCTCAGTCGTCCGTTCATCGTGGACAGCGTCGGGCAGGACGAAGCGTGGGGCGCGGCGTGGCCTGCGGCGGATCGGAGCGGGCGGGTCAGCGGCAGGATCGGTCACACGGCCCCCAAGCCTCCCGGTGACTGCAGGACGACTCCAACGCCGAGAACTACGCGTGGAGCACGACCCGGTCAGCCCCCGGCAGCCTCACGCATGGCGGCCTTGTGGGCCCGCTTGCCGGCCTGGTAGCTCGCCAACGCCTCGGCGGAGTCCACGTCGCCAAGCGTCGGCCAGGTCGGGGCCACCGTCTCGTAGCCCGGCGGGCGGACGCCAAACTGCTTGCCGAGTACGGCGATGAGCGATTTAGCCTTCATCTCGCCGATCCCGGGCAGGCTGAGCAGGCGCGCTTCGAGACTCTGGCCGTCGGCGGCTTCGCTCCACACCATTTGCGCATCATTCCCGAAGTCCCGGGCGATCGCGGCGCACAACGCCTGGACCTTGCCGGCCATCGAACCGGGGAAGCGGTGAAGTGCGGGGCGTTCGCGAAAGACGATGTCCAGCTCGCCGGGGTCCATGCCGGCGATCCGCGCGGCATCGAGATGGCCAAGGCGGCGCTTGAGTTCCGCTGGCCCGCTGAACGCCTTCTGGACGGTCACCTGCTGGTCCAGCGCGAAGCCGATGAGCAGCGCGAGGGGCTCTTCGGCCAACAGTCGGTCGGCGGCGGCATCACCGGTGAACGGGAGGGACGTGGGACTGGGCATGGCCGCCATGGTAGCCCGACCGGCCTCGAGGCGCCCAGAAGCGGATTGCGGCTAAGGGCGACAGACCATCTGCTGCCGAGCGTCATGCGTGGGACGCCGCGGTTCAAGGGTGCTCAACCCCCGCGGACGGCTGCCGCCGACAGTGACAGGTCGCCGATCACGGAGCGGTAGTAGCGGCCCGGGGCGGATGGGTCCAGCCAGGCCGTTGTGCCGGGCGTCCTCACGGATTCGAACCTGAAGTCGCGGGCGCCGCTGAAGTTGGGGGCGCCCTTGAAGACCTGGGCCATCGTGCCGTCAGTCTTGAAGATGCCTCGCAGCACGTACGCCGCGCTGCCGATGCCTTCCGCGAAGACTGCCCCGGCATTGGCGCGGAGGAAACCGGCACCGAAATTGTCGACCCGCTTGATGGCCACGGCCCTGGTTGGATTCCTGGAGCCCCACTCGGAATTGCCCGAGGCGTAGCACAGCCGATTCAGGATCACGACAGCGTTGGGTGCGAGCTCGATGTCCGTCCGGATCCGGGACTCGCCCCAGTACTCGACGTTGTAGTGGCCCTTGCCGGCCGTCGCATTCAGACCCAGACCGTCCTTGGAAGCGCCGTTGAACGGTCCGTATGGACTGGGATACCCGTTCCCGTGGCCCAGGTAGATCAGGACATTGGCGCCGCGGGTCGCCGCCTTCACCTTGGCCCAGGTGGCATTGGGGCTGTAGATCTCGACGACCTCGGCACCGTACGAGCGGGCCTGCGAGGCGTAGCGCCTTGCGCTGGTGATGTACTTGGCGGTGCTCGAGCCGGCCGGCCCGACGATCACGACGACCTTCACGCCCGGGGCCTCGGCCGCCGCCACGGGGGCCGGGTTCGCCGCGCTGCCGCCGAGCGTCATCAACGCAAGTGCCAGGCCAAGGACGATGAGCCGCGTCGACGTTCTGGAGGACGCCCCCTGGGCGCCATGCGGGTCGATCCGCAACGCTCTTGCCTCCTCTCTTCCGGAACACCTTGCTGGGGCAAGGCGACGGTCGTTGGAGCGCCTCGCCGGGGCGAGGCGACAGCGGGCTGGCGTCCCTTCTGGGGGCGAGTGCCCGGGACTCGGCGGAGTATGCCAGTCGGCTGTGGCCATTGTCGACCCATGCAATCGCCTTGGGCGGATACCGAGGCGCGATCCGGTCAGGCTGCGATCCGTGCGATTTCGGCTATGCTCCGGGCGGCCCGACAGCGGGCTGTTGTCGCGCGGCCAGCGCCCGCGGCGGGACCACGCAGGAGCCGCCTTGACCTTTGAATCGCTCGGCCTGTCGGCCGATCTCCTCCGAACTGTCGCCGAAGAGGGCTATCACACTCCGACACCGGTCCAGACGGGTGCCATTCCGCTGGTCCTCCAGGGGCGCGATCTCCTGGCCGCTGCCCAGACAGGGACTGGCAAGACCGCCGCATTCGTGCTCCCGATCCTTGATCGGATGCGCCAGCATGCGAACACCAGCTTCTCGCCCGCCCGTCATCCGGTCCGGGTCCTGATCCTGGTTCCCACACGTGAACTTGCGATGCAGGTGGATGCTAGCGTCACGACCTACGGTCGCACCGTCCCGCTGCGCTCGACGGTGGTCTACGGCGGTGTCCCGATCGAGCCCCAGATCAAGGCGCTTCGGGGCGGCGTCGAGATCGTGGTGGCCACGCCCGGACGCCTGCTGGACCACGTCGGTCAGCGGACGGTCAACCTTGGGTTGGTCGAGATCCTGGTGCTCGACGAAGCCGATCGAATGCTCGACATGGGCTTCCTGCCGGACATCCGCCGAATCCTCGAGTTGCTGCCCGCACGCCGCCAGAACCTGCTCTTCTCGGCGACATTCTCCGATGACATCCGCAATCTGTCCGGCTCCATCCTGAGCGATCCAGCGCGCGTTGAGGTCATGGCCCGCAACACGGCGGCCGAAGCCGTTCGCCAGCTGGTCTACCCGGTGGATCGGGATCGGAAGGAATCGCTCCTGGCCCACCTGGTCCGCAAGGAAGACCTGCGCCAGGTGCTCGTGTTCACTCGAACCAAGCTGGCCGCCAGCCGGCTCGCCGCGCGCCTGGACCGCGATGGCATCAACGCCGTGGCGATTCACTCGGATCGCTCGCAGCCCGAGCGGACCCGCGCGCTTGAGGAGTTCAAGTCGGGCGAGATCCGGGTCCTCGTCGCCACCGATGTCGCGGCTCGCGGCCTCGACATCGAGGATCTGCCGGTCGTGGTCAACTTCGAGCTCCCGTGGAATCCGCAGGATTACATCCACCGGATCGGGCGAACCGGGCGCGCCGGTGCCACGGGCGCTGCGATTTCGCTCGTCTGCATCGACGAAACGGACCTGCTCCGCGCGATCCAGCGGATGCTCAAGACCGCGATTCCGTGGACGGTGGAAGAGGGCTTCATCCCCGATCGCGAGGCCGAACCGCGACCGCTCGGGATGCGCACTGGTCACGCCCGGACCGGATCCGACCACCATGCGCATCGCAAGCCGGTTCGCCGACCGGCCGGCGCCGGGAGCGGTCGCAGCCTCTGACGCTGGCCGGCCGGCCGGCCGCCCAGCCGCCCGCCCGCCCAGATGTTCCGTCAGACGAGCCCGCCAACCGCCTCACCGGTACCGCGTCCGGCCGTCGTCGTCGTAAGCGACTCGGTCGCTGTCACGGCTCCGGGAAAGAAGAAGGCCAGCATCAGATCGGCCTGGATCTGCTCGACTACGTAGCGATTGACCAGGGCACGATCGCCGACCGCGATGACGGAGTCAGGCCGCTCGACGAGCGCCACGCGCACGTCCCGCAGCAGGACGAAGTCGCCGGATGGTCGAGCCAGGGAGCGGCCCGGGTCGAACCCCGGCATCGTCGCGAGGTCCCCCTCCAGCACGTACGGTCCGGCATGCAGGACGACGTGATGCCACGCGGCATGGACCGGTGTGTCCAGTTCGTCAGCGGCGAGCGCGAACACGATATCGTCGACGGCAAAGGAGAGCGTCGCGGCAGGTCGCGGTCGGTCGCCCAACCCCTGCCAGGTGACGTCCGTGAGCAGGAGTTGCGCCTCGGTTGCCAGGAGATCGCGGAGATCCCCGTCCCCGGCGTCCCCGACGCGACCACTGGCCCGCCCGGTGGATGTGTAGACCTCGACCCGCATTGCGATCCCGTCCTTCAGCGAGCGATGTCTGAGTGTGGCCCTCGCGACAGTGCGACGGTAGACCCGTCGGTACCGGCCAGGCGAGGCACTGGTACTGGCAGCCTCGAAAGTGTTTCCCCGCTGCACCCATTCGGGCGGTGCGGCGCTCAATCGGGCGGCGGCCCCAGGATGACTCGCAGGAGGTCCCGGACGACGACGTTCGGGTCCGTCCGACTCTGATTGGTCAGCACGGCGATGGCGATCCCTTCGTCCGATAGCCAGCGAACCACCCCGCGCGAGCCAAGGAGGCGTCCGGAGTGGCCAAGCGTCGGACGGCCGTCAATCGTCGGCGCCTGGACCCCGAGCCCATACGGAGTAGACGGCTTGAATTTGGCGGTTGTCGCGATGTCCTCGACCATCGCGGCTCGGCCAGCGGCGGTCAGCACGCGTCCGCCATAGAGGTGGCGGGCCCAGGTGACGAGATCCTCCGAGGTCGAGGCGATCGAACCGGCGCTGCCCGCGGCCGTGACGACCGAGGTGAAGGGGACCACGGTTGTGCCGTCGGACATGGGGACGGGCGCAAGGTCTGCACCCGGCCCGACGAACCGGTACGCGAGTGCCTGGGGCCCCGGCGGGTCCTCAATGCCCTGGTAATGGGTGCCAACGAGACCGAGTGGATCGAAGAACCGGGCTCGGAGCTGGGCGGCGAGTGGCTGCCCGCCGACCGCCTCCGCGAGCAGGCCGAGGATCACGTAGTTGGTATTCGAGTAGTGCCAGTTCCGCCCCGGCTTGAAGTACGGCTTCCCGACATATCCCAAGATCTCCTGCGCCGTCCAGACTCTGGCACGATCGCCGAGGAGGGCTTCGTCGATGTCGGGGGCATAGAAGAAGTCGTGCAGGCCACTGGTGTGATCGAGCAGTTGGCGGATCGTGATGTCGTCGTCGATCGCGATCGTCGACGACAGCTCCGGCAGGTAGCTCGTCACCGGGTGATCGAGCGCCAGCGCACCGTCATCGACGAGTCCGAGGATCAAGGCCGCCAGAAAGGTCTTGGAGATGCTGGCAATGGCGAATGCCGTGTCCGGCGTGACGGAGCGGATGTTCTCGACGTCGGCGAGACCGGTCGTGCCGACCCACCTGGAACCATCGGCAAACAGGATGGCCGCTGAGACCCCGGGCAGTCCGTAGGTCCCGCGCAGCTCGTCCAGGCGCAGTGTGAGGGCGGCTTCGAGGGCCGGCGTCGCCCGGAGTCGATCGGCTGACGGCAGGCCGTAGGCCAGGACGGTCGAAGGGCCGGTGACCGGCGCCACTGGTGCCGTAGACGGCGTTGGGGTCGGGACCCCGGTGGCGGATGCAGTTGGGTTCGGCGCCGCGGTTGGGCCGCGCGAGGCTGTTGGGCTTGGCGACGCGGTTGGGCTTGGCGCAGCCGTATCGGCGGGCCGCAGCGTCGCGGTCGGCGTCGGAACCTGACTGGATGCGGCGGTCGACCCCGCCCCGCGTGTCGGCGTCGCAGCTGCAACGGGTGGGTTCGGGGCACTGGTCAGGGCGGGCAGGCCGAACCAGGTGGCGGCCCCAATGATCACCGCAACGAGCACGACCAGCGAGCGGATACGTGATCCGTTCATGGCAGCTCGTCGGGGCGATCCATGGCCTGCACCATACCCCGACGTCGTCCCGGGTACCATCGGCCGATGACCCATGATCCAGCTGTCACCGGCGCCGCGCCGCTGCTTCGATCCGTCGGGCTTCTTGCCGACGGCCCCGGCCAGTGGGGGCGACCCATCTCCGCCGCGGGACCGGGGGTGTTCATCATCGAACTCCCCACACCCCTGGCCACTCCCCCGATCGAGCTGACCCGCGTCGGAAAGTGGATCGAGCGACTGGAGACACTCAAGCTCGACGGGGCACGTCCCACCTCGAAGGCACTCGCCGCCCGACTCGGATCGTTCTGGTTCGCCTCGCAGACGGTGCTGTACATCGGCAGCTCGGAGGTGTCGGTGGCACGGCGCGTCGCGGCCATCAGCCAGACGGAGCTTGGAGATCGGAAACCCTACTCGGGCGGCCATTGGCTCAAGACGATGCGTGGTCTCGAGTCGGTGCGGGTCTGGTGGGCTCCAACCAAAGCCACCGAGGAGTACGAAGACGCGCTGCTGGACGCATTCGCCGCAGCCGTGCCTGCTGTGGACCTGGCCGGGCTTCACGACCGTGAGGTCGTGCTCCCGTTCGCCAACCTGCGTCGTGGCGATGGTCGTCGGAAGGGGACCGGGCTGACCGGCTCACTGGTGCCGGAGCCCGCATCCGCGCCAGCACCTCCGACCCGGATCGTCGAGATGGCCGATGGCGATGCCGACGGCGCCCGGGGTGAGCCATCGCCTTCTCGTCGCCAGGCCGTGGCCCCGACACGCGCCGGACCTGCGCGAGCCGCCGCACCCCGAACAGTCACGCCGCGCCCGACCGCCGCGATGGTCCGCGCGGCTCTGACCAACCAGCCGGGCAATGACGCAGACGGGCTCACGGCCAACGGTGAAGCCCGTCTCCGCGCCGAACTCGACCATCTGACCCGGCTCAGGCGGCCCGAAGTGATTGCCCGGATCCGCACCGCCAAGGAACACGGCGACCTCAAGGAGAACTCGGAGTACCACGCGGCCCGCGAGGAGCAGTCGTTTCTCGAAGGCCGCGTCCAGGCCATCGAAGCGCGGCTGCGAACCGCGGTGATCGTGGAGGCACCTACCCTTGGTGCACGCGTGGGCCTCGGATCG
>JANNQZ010000201.1:0-2656 GCA_031401015.1 Chloroflexota bacterium
TCCTGCGCCAGCTGGCCGCGACCCTCTGAGCGGCCGTCGGTCGTGAAGGGGCAGCAGGTCGAGTGCGTGGTCCCGGCGCGAGCCGCGCTCGGGGAGTGCCCATTGTGGAGCGATCTCGAGGCGTGCCTCTACTGGGTCGACATCGATGGTCGGGCCATTCACCGCTACGACCCAACGACGGGCGTCGATGAGCAACGAACGGTCCCGGGGCGCCCGGGGTCGATCGCCTTGACGGCGGAAGCCGGCAGCCTCCTCGTCGCGATCGAGCATGCCCTGGGGTTCTTCGACTGGAAATCGGGGTCATACGATCAGTGGATCGGCCTCGAGCCTCCGGGCACGGGGAACCGGCTCAACGATGGGCACTGCGATCGGGCCGGGCGGTTCTGGGTCGGGAGCATGTTCGATCCCGCGTCCGCGGGCCGGTTCACAGGGTCCCTCCATCGGGTCGCGGCCAATGGGGAGGTCGCGACCGTGCGATCCGGGGTCGGCGTCGCCAATGGGCTCGCCTTCTCGCCAGATGGCACCACGATGTACTTCGCGGATACGCTGCTCGACACCGTGTGGGCGTTCGACTACGACGTGGCTTCCGGGGAGGCGTCCAACGAACGCGTGTTCCTCGACTTCGCCGATCTCCCCGGCCGACCCGACGGGGCGTGTGTCGACGCGGACGGCTGCTACTGGATCGCGTGCGCCTATGGCTGGGCCGTGCTCCGGATCACGCCACAGGGCACCGTCGACCGCCAGATCGACCTCCCGGTCGAGATCCCAACCATGCCCGCGTTCGGCGGCCCGGATCTGTCCACGTTGTTCATCACCTCGATCGGCGAGCGGGCCTCGCGGCCGGGCGCTCCAGGCCAGCGCGATGCGGGCGGCCTCTTTGCGATCGAGACCGGCGTGCGTGGCCTGGTCGAGCCGCGATTCGGCGCCACCGTATGACTCGAAGGGCCCGCGGATGACCTCGAACGAGCTGCCGCGGGTGTGGTTCGAGCGCGTGATCCCGACCGGGCTCGCGGGAGAGGTCGCCGCCGTCGCGACCGCGCTCGGTCCATCCACGGCCGACGATCCGTACGCGGACCTGGCGACCGCACTGGCCGCGGTCGCCTCGAACCTGCGCTACGACGCGGGGCTGATGGACCACGCACCAAACCTGCGGGTCATCGCCCGGACGGGCATCGGCTACGACCTGGTCGACGTGGCCGAGGCCACCCGGCGCGGGATCGCGGTCTGCAACACGCCCGATGGGCCAACCATCTCGACCGCCGAGCACACGGTCGCCCTGATCCTGATGGTCGCCAAGAACGTGAAACGGGCCGAATCGGAGCTCCGCGCAGGCATCGGCGGCTACTACGCCAGACACGATGCGATCGAGCTGGATGGCAAGGTGCTGGGTCTCGTCGGGTTCGGTCGTATCGCGCGTCGCGTGGCCTCGATCTGTGAGGGCCTTGGCATGCGTGTGATGGCCTATGACCCGTACTTGCCCGCCGGAGCCCTGCTGACGATGGTGGCGCGGGCGGACTCGCTCGAGCAGCTCCTGCGCGCCGCCGACGTCGTGTCGGTCCATGTGCCCCTGGTCGACGGTACTCGGGGGATGTTCGGGGTGGTCGAATTCGGGCGGATGCGGCAGGGTGCCGTGTTCATCAACACCGCGCGCGGCGGCCTCGTCGACGGGGACGCCCTGCTCGCGGCGCTCGATGGGGGCCGACTCTTCGGCGCGGGGCTGGACGTCACCGATCCCGAGCCGCTGCCGGCCGACCACCCCCTCCTGCACCGAGACAATGTCGTGGTCACGCCGCATATCGCGTCGGCGACGGCCGACGGCAGGGTGCGAATCTTCCGCGCGGCCCTCGACCAGGTCGTCGAGGTATTGGCGGGCCGCCGTCCGGTCAACCTTGTCAACCCCGAGGTCTGGGACGCGCGGACCTCGCCCGTCGCGCCGGAGGGGCACCGATGACGACCTCGATCGGGATCGGGGTGGTCGGCTTTGGCTGGATGGGGCAGGCCCACTCCCGCGCCTACCGGAGCATCCCGGTGTACTTCCCGGAGAGCGGCCTCAAGCCCCGACTTGTCGCCGTCGCCGACACGGTCCCCGCCCGAGTGGACCTCGCGACGGAGAACTTCGGCTTCGCCACGGGGGTTGCCGACTGGCGCGAACTCCTGGAACGCGACGACATCGACGTCATCGACATCACCGCCCCCAACGCCCTCCACCGGGAGATCGCCGAGGCTTCCGCGGCAGCCGGCAAGCACATCGCCTGCGAGAAACCGGTCGGGATCGACCCAGCCGACACGGCCGCCATGGAGCGGGCTGCCCGGACGGCCGGGGTCATCACCGGCTGCGGCTACAACTACCGATGGGTGCCGCTTGTGCAGTACACCCGCCAGCTCATCGGCGAAGGGCGCCTCGGGAACCTGACCCACTATCGCGGTCGGTTCTTCTCGATGTACGGACGCGACCGGCTCGGCCTGCTGTCCTGGCGCTACCTCCAGGAGGAGGCGGGCTACGGCGTGTTGAGCGACCTCATGTCCCACGCCATCGACATGGCACAGCACCTCGCCGGCCCGATCGCTCGTGTCGTCGCGGTCAAGCCGGACGGCCTGAATATCAATCAGGTTGAAGCCCGCAATATCCGCCAGCTCGAAGAGTTCACCGCGACGC
>JANNQZ010000202.1:0-3433 GCA_031401015.1 Chloroflexota bacterium
CGGCGTTCCTCTCCCTGATCGTTCCCGGCCTCGGTCACCTGTACGCCGGCGCACCGGGCCGTGCGCTTGGGTTCGCCGCCGCGCCGGTCCTGATCGTGGCGCTGGTCGCCGGCGTCGTGCTCCGGCTCGACCGACTTGAGCTGGTCGGACTCGTCTTCAACCCATTCCTGCTGAGCTCGGTCTTCGCGCTCAACGTCCTGGCCCTCCTCTATCGACTCGTCGCGATCATTGACGCGTTTCGGGTCGCCGAATATCTGAATGCGGTGGGGTCGGCGGGCGAGGGTCGCTTTGGACCCCCTCGCTCGCGGCGGCACCCATTGTCCCTGGCCGGGCTGCTGGCCGTGATCCTGGTGATGACGGGCAGCCATGTCGTGGTCGCCCGGTACGACATGCTGGCGCTCGACCTGCTCGACAGCGGCTGCATCTTCATTGGCGACCAGCGAGCGAGCGAGTGCAGCGTCGACGCGGCTGCGACGCCGGCAACAACCTCCGACACGCCACCCGGGCTCACGTCCGAAACCTCGCCTGAACCCGGGTCGAGCCCGGTCGGGGCCGCAGTCCCTGACGTCCCGATCCCGCCATGGGACGGGGTAGCGCAGCTCAACATCCTGCTGATCGGGACGGATCAACGGCCGCTCGAAGGCACCTACAACACGGACACGCTGATCGTGGTTTCGATCGACCCGCAGACGAACCAGGTCGCCATGTTCAGCCTTCCACGCGACACGGTCGACGTCCCCGTGCCGCCGGGACCGGCGCAACAGGCATTTGGACCGGTCTATGAGAAGAAGATCAACGCGTGGTTCACCAGCGTGCGCAACCGCGACGACCTGTTTCCCGGGACGGACCGGACGCGCGGCTACAACGGGCTCAAGGCGATCATGGGCACACTCTACGGACTCGATATCCGCTACTTCGTCGAGGTCAACTTCGAAGGCTTCGTTCGGGTCGTGGATGCGCTGGGCGGGGTCACCATCAACGTCCAGATCCCGGTCGTGGACGACCGCTACCCAGGCGAGAACGGGTGGCTCGAGCGGATCTACATCCCCAGCGGAATCCAGCACATGGACGGCCGCCAGGCGCTCCGCTATGCGCGGTCCCGCCATTCGTCAACGGATTTCGACCGCGGCCTGCGCCAGCAGCGCGTCCTGCTGTCCTTGCGTGAGCAGGCGGACCCCCAGGCGCTGATCCCGCACTTGCCGGAACTCGTCGCTGCGCTCAAGCAGGCAGTCCGGACGGACATCCCGATCGATCAACTCGACGAGTTGTTGGGTCTGGCCGCCGCGATCGACACGAAGAACATTCGGTCGTACGTGTTCAGCCCGCCGCTCTACCAGGAGGAGTTCCAGTCGAGCCCGCGCGGGTACATCATCGTTCCGCGCCTCGACGCGATCCGGGCGGCGGTCCGGAATGCGTTCACGATGGTCCCGGCGGACGAGGCGCTGCGCCAACGGCTGGCCGAGGAGGGCGCCAGCGTCTGGGTCCTCAACAGCACCGGGCTGCGCGATCGCGGCGCGACGCTGGCGAGCTACCTCGAGTACTACGGTCTGGCCGCATCCGCGCCACGGCAGACACCACAGGGTGGCGTCCAGCCCGATTCGACGATCGTCGTGTACAACGGGGCGGAGGCCGAACTCGCGGCAACGATCGCCTACCTCGAGGGGCTTCTCGGGGTGCCCGCGACCTTGCGGACGGATGCCGCGATTCGCGCGGACGTCGTGGTCACGATCGGCCGGGCGACTCCCGACCTCGAGGCCCCCGTCCTGCCATAGACAGGAGTCCCGTGCGCCAGCCGTTGACCATCGCCGCGGCCCAGCCATTCGTGGCCTCGTACGAGGTGGCGGCAAACGCCCTGGTGCACGCAACGGTCGTGCTTTCGGCGGGCGTGCGGGTCGTCGTCTTTCCCGAACTGTCGCTCACTGGTTATGAGTTGGACGCACCGTCGATGACCACGGATGATTCACGCCTTGCGCCGATCATCGAGGCGTGCGCGGCGACCGCGACATTGGCGCTGGTGGGTGCCCCGGTGCAGGGCGAAGGCGGTCGGTCGCACATCGCCATGCTGGCCATCGATGGGAGCGGGGCCAGGGTCGCGTACCGCAAAGTCTGGTTGGGTGGGGCTGAATCGACCGTCTTCAGTCCGGGCGACGGGCCGGCCATCCTCGAGGTCGACGGGTGGCGGCTCGGTCTCGCGATCTGCCGGGACACAGGCGTTCCGCAGCACGCGGCGGCGACGGCGACGCTCGGAATGGACGCCTATGTTGCCGGTGTCTGTGAGTCCGCCGCCGATACCGCCGTGCCGGGTCAACGGGCGCGTCGCGTGGCGGTGGACCACCACGTCTGGGTCGCCATCGCCAGCTTCGCCGGCTCGACCGGCGGGGGCTACGCCCCGGCGGCCGGCGGATCCGGCATCTGGGCGGCAGACGGCGCCGCCGTCATCGGGGTCGGGCCGCAGACCGATGCGATCGCCCGCGCCACCCTCATCTGAGCGCAGATCGGCGCGCCGGCTCGCGGAACCCTGACCTGAGCGCCTGCCGGCCCGCGGATCCCTGACCTGAGCGCCTGCGGGCCCGCGCCAGAACTATTCGATCGGGGTCAGCCAGTGGCGGTATTCTGGGAGGCGCCCGCGCACGGCATCGAAGTAGCGATCGCGAATGAGCCGCGTGATCGGCCCGATCTCGCCGCTGCCGACCGGACGGTGGTCGACCTCGATCACCGGTGAGACCTGGACACCGGTCCCGCACAGCAGGATTTCGTCCGCGATATAGAGCTCGGAACGGTCGATCGAACGGGTCTCGATCGGGATGCCAACGTGGCCAAGCATCTCCATCAGCGCCTTGCGCGTCACGCCCTCGAGCAGGTCGTCGCTGACTGGCGGTGTCAGCGCCACCCCGTCTCGAACCACGAAGAGGTTGGCGGCGGAGGCTTCGTTGACGTGGCCATCGGCCGTCAGCACGACCGCCTCATCGTAGCCGTTGAGCTCCGCCTCGGACTTCTGGAACGCCATGTTGACGTACCCGCCGACGATCTTGCCCCGCGCCGGCAGCGCGTCGTCCGAGTTGCGCCGCCACGACGAGGTCATCACCCGGACGCCCTTATCCGTGTCGATGTAGTTCCCGAACGGCAGGGCGATGATGTACAGCTCGTTGTCGAGATTGTGCAGGCGGACGCCAATCGCCTTGGTCGACTTGTAGAACGATGGCCGGATGTAGGCATCCTGGCGAAAGCCATTGCGCCGGATCGTTTCGACGATGAGCCCGGTCAGGTCGACAACACTCGGGACATCCTTCATCAACAGGATTCGACACGACTGGCGGATCCGCTCCACATGCTCGCGAAGCTTCAGCCCGTAGAGGGTCCCCTGCTCTTCGTTCCAGTACGCCCGAATCCCTTCGAACGTTGCCGTCCCGTACATGAACGCGTGGGTCATGAT